>NZ_JBFAKH010000016.1:0-131211 GCF_040655635.1 Streptomyces sp. NPDC050388 | reverse complement strand
CGGCCGCCGCCCCCCCCCCCCCCGCGGCCCCCCCCCCCGCGGCCGCCGTCGCCGGCCGCGTCCTGCTGCCCGCGTGGGGACGGATCGTCGCCGGTCGAGCTGCCGGAGTTGTCAGCCGAAGGCCCTGACCGCCTGGTAGTAGGTCCACGCAGTGCTGTTGCAAGCGGTCTTCGTGCCGCCGCTGTAGCCGGCGCAGACCCGCTTGAGGTCTTCGTAGAAGGCGCTGTCGAGGCGTGCCTTGTTGGCGTCGAAGGAACCGGCCGCCTTGTAGTTGCGGTAACCGAAGTCGTGGCGCGCGCAGGAGGTGGCGAAGGGGAAGCCGAACGGGTTGTCGGGGGAGGTGGAGCAGTAATCGGTGCTCCAGTCGAACTGGTAGGCGGACCAGGCGGCTTGGTTGGAGCGCGCCGCGACCCACTGGTTGTAGCTCGAGGCACTGGTCTGGGTCCAGTTCGAGAGGACCTGGGCCTTGTCGGCGGGAACGGCGTCGGCGGCTGTGGCGGTGCCCAGTACGCTGACGGCGGCAAGGGCCGAGGTGGCCAGTGCGGTGGCGAGTCTACGGTGCATCCCGAACCTCCATGAGACTGCGACCCGGCCATCGGATCGCAGGTTCATGACAAGAGATGCCCATGCTGCCGACGTTCTCACACCATGTTCGACTTGACGAGACGTCAACCTCAGTCCTCGTCAGGCATCATGAGCGCGCATCACGGACGAACGGCGCATCCGGAACCGACTCCGCCGTGTCGGCCGGGCCGGGGAGTGGCCGTCGCCGAGGCACCCGGCAGTCGGTGAACCGATTCCCGACGTCAACCGCGGGGCCTGCGGCCGTCCTCACCGCCGGCCGGGCCGCACTTGCCCCGTTGCCGCGTCCCCGCGCCCCGAACCCACCGGCCGGTGGGTTCGGAGTACGGGGCGGGGGAGCGGGGCGGCCCTCCGCCCTTTGGCTCAACTGGCTCTGTATGAAGGCACGTTGATGTGCGAAACTCGGTGATCGTCAGCGATTCCGTCGGGTGGACGAGGAGGACCGGCGCGTCCAGCCAGTCGCCGTCCGGCCGCGAGTCGTCGCCGGCCAGGGGCAGGACGGAGCCCTCGCGGACGTGCAGCGGGAGGCTGTCGTAGCCGTGCCGTTCGGTGCGCCAGCCCGGACCGGTGACCTTCTCGCCGCTCAGGAGGTGGGTCCAGGTGCCCTCCGGCAGGTAGACCTCGACCTCGCCGTCCGGGCTGAACACGGGCGCCACCAGGAGGTCGGGACCCAGCATGTACTGGCGGTCGAGCGGACGGCACGTCGGGTCGCCGGGGAACTCCAGCACCATCGGCCGCATCATCGGCACGCCGGTGGCGTGCGTCTCGACGGCCGCGCCGTACAGGTACGGCATCAGGCGGTGCTTGAGCAGGGTGAACCGCCGGGCGACGCCGACCGCCTCGTCACCGAACTCCCACGGCACCCGGTACGACGAGGAGCCGTGCAGCCGGCTGTGCGAGGAGAGCAGGCCGAAGGCGAGCCAGCGCTTGAACACTTCGGGGTCGGGCGTGCCCTCGAAGCCGCCGATGTCGTGGCTCCAGAAGCCGAACCCGCTCAGCGACAGCGACAGACCGCCCCGCAGCGACTCGGCCATGGCCTCGAAGGACGACCAGCAGTCGCCGCCCCAGTGCACGGGACACTGCTGTCCGCCGGCCGTCGCGGACCGGGCGAACAGCACGGCCTCACCCTGCCCGCGCTCCTTCTCGAGGAGCTCGAACACCGTGCGGTTGTACAGCTGCGTGTAGTAGTTGTGCATCCGCTCGGGGTCCGAGCCGTCGTGCCAGACCACGTCGGTGGGGACGCGCTCGCCGAAGTCCGTCTTGAAGCAGTCCACCCCTGGTCGAGCAGGGCCTTGAGCTTCGACTGTAACCAGGCGCGCGCCTCGGGGCCGGTGAAGTCGACCAGGCCCATGCCGGCCTGCCACAGGTCCCACTGCCACACGTCGCCGCCGGGCCTGCACACCAGGTGCCCGAGGGCGGCGGCCTCGTCGAAGAGCGGGGACTTCTGGGCGATGTACGGGTTGATCCAGGCGCTGATGCGCAGGCCCTTCTCCTTGAGCCGGGCCAGCATGCCGTCCGGGTCGGGGAAGACCTCGGGGTCCCACCGGAAGTCGCACCACTGGTACTCGCGCATCCAGAAGCAGTCGAAGTGGAAGACGGACAGCGGGATGCCGCGCTCGGCCATGCCGTCCACGAACGACGTGACGGTCCGCTCGTCGTAGGACGTGGTGAACGAGGTGCTGAGCCACAGGCCGAACGACCAGGCCGGGGGCAGGGCGGGGCGGCCGGTGAGGGCCGTGTAGCGGCTGAGTACGTCCTTCGGAGTGGGACCGGCGACGACGTGGTACTCCAGCGACTGGTCCTCGACGCTGAACTGCACCTGGCCCACGGACTCCGAGCCGATCTCGTAGGAGACCGCCCCGGGGTGGTTGACGAAGACGCCGTAGCCGCGGGAGGAGAGGTAGAACGGGATGTTCTTGTAGGACTGCTCGCTGCTCGTGCCGCCGTCGGCCTGCCAGACGTCGACGGTCTGACCGTTCTTGACGAACGGGGTGAAGCGCTCACCGAGGCCGTAGATCTGTTCCCCGACGCCGAGCGCCAGCCGGGTCAGCATGTGGTGGGCTCCGTCGTCGGTGGTGGCGAAGGCGGTGCCCTTGGCGTCCGCGCGGGTCAGCTCGCGTCCGTCCGCGTCGTGGAAGCCGAGCGAGAAGGGGCCGGACCCGTCGAGGCGGAGGGTCAGTGGGCCGCTGGTCAGCTCGGTGACCGGACCGTCCGTGCGCACGGTCCCGGCGCCGTCCGGATCACCGGTGAGGGCGAAGTCGGGGCCGGGGCGCCGCTTGCCCGCGTGGTGGGTGACGCGGACACCGATGACGCCCTCGGCGGGGGAGAAGCATTCGACCGTGACGAGGGGAGCGTTGAGGGTGTCGCCTCGATGCCTCACTCTCTTGACGGCGGCATGGCTGGTGAAGCGCTTCGACTCCGTGCGCACATCGCGCAACTCGGTGGCGTACGAGATCTGGACGCCCTCGCGGATGCGCCAGAAGCCGTCGGTGAACTTCATGATCTTCCTCGGAGGGGGAGGGGCGATGGCGAGAAGAAGGCCGTACCTGGCCAGGAACTATGACAGGTCCGGGAGGCCCTGTCACGCCCTGGAGCGAGGAGATCCCGCCGCCGGGGGCCGATGCGACCGGTCCCCGCCGACGTGTTGGTGATCAGGCCGGACACATTGCACCCGACCGCAGTGCAGGGTGAAGCGAGAGCGGCACGCGGCATAAGGATCGACTGTCAATCGAAGCGCTTCACCACCTCCGGGGAGCCGTCGTCCGGTGAAGCACCGGAGGGATGGCGGGCGACGCGCAGCGGGGCCCTCCCGCCCGGCGGCGGCCCCGGTCCGGGACCCGCGGCGCGCGGTCAGCCCGTCGGCGCCGGGCCGTCGGTCCCGGAGTCGGGCACCGCACGGAACTCCACGTCGACGACGCCGTCGACGTTGCGGCACAGTTCCTCGAGTTCCTGAGCCGTCGCCGGTGAGGACAACTGCCCGCTGAGCCTGACATGGCCGTGCGTCACCGTCACCTCCACTGCGGAGGGCGCCTCGCCGAGCGCCCTGACCAGCACGTCCTCGACGATCTCCGTGCGGATCGCCCGGTCCGCGCGCACGAAGACGCGGAGCAGGTCGCTCCTGCTCACCACGCCCCTCAGCCGCCCGGCCCCGTCGATCACCAGCAGCCGCTTGATGCCGTGCCGGGCCATCACCCGGGCGGCGTCCACCACGCTCCAGTCCTCGGCGGCACAGAGCGGGGGCGACGTCATCAGCCCGGCGGCGTCGGTGGCCCAGGCCTTCTCCAGCCGGGGCGCCACTCCCGGCCCACCGGCATCGCCCTCCTGACGCCCCCACATCTTGTGCAGCAGGTCCGCCTCGGACACCACGCCCACCGGACGGTCCTCGGTGTCGACCACGGGGACGGCGGTGATGTCGTACTCGAGCAGCAGGTGCGCGATCTCCTTGAACGGTGTCCCGCCCTGGATCCGGACGACGGCGTCGCTCATCACGTCGCGCACCTTCTGGTGGCTCATCGTGGTGCTTCCTCTCTGCTCCTGGCACACGTCCGACGGACGGACGACCACCGTGCGCACGCGGCCGCCACTGCCATCATCGCCGGTCGGAGGGGTCGAACGAGAACAGGAGGAGTACGTTCCGGCCCGTTCGCGCGGGCTGGGCCGAAAGGGCGGGTGGCCCGCCTTGTAGGGTTCGGCGATCCGGTCCACGCAGTGCCCGACACCGTCAGGAGAGCGCCATGGCCAAGGTCACCGTCACACTCGATGCCGAACTGGTCGTGGAAGTCATGGTCCTGGCCGGAGTCGGGTCGCCGCAGGACGCCGTCGAGCTCGTGGTGCGGGACTACATCGCCCGCGGCCACCGTACGGAGACACGCACCGAACTCACCGACCGGAATCTGCGCGAAGTGGACACCAAGCCGCAGGAGCCGCAGGGCTGATCCCGGGGCGTCAAGGGGTGCGGACGCCCGCAGGGCGGGCAGGTCGGCCGAAGCGGGCGGGAACGCCCGGCGAGTAGAGGACGCTCACGGGGTCTTTCGCGGGCTTCGGCAGTCCCGCCGCCGCCAGCAGGTCCTCCGCGCAGTCGAGTACCTCGGCGCGGTGCAGGGACCAGCGCGGGTGGGTGTTGGGCAGGTACATCGACCGGCCGAAGAAGGAGCCGTGCATGCCCCAGCGGGCGGTCAGGAAGTGTTCCAGCCCGGTGGGCTCCCCGATCCGCTCGCCCACCCGCACGGTGATGCGGCTGTGGGCGCCGCGGGGGCCGGGCCACCGCCGGGAGCTGGTGTACGTGACGGTGTCGCCGCTGTGCCGGACGGCCATCCGGGACCAGAGATAGGGCATCCGGAAGCCGATCCGGCCGATCATCACGGGCAGCAGCCGGGAGGCGTCCAGGGAGAGGAACACCACGCCGCGGCGTCCGTGCGCGTCCACCGAGTAGAGGCGGACGTTGGTCTCGGGGAAGGAACCGAGGTAGGGGAGCCCCGGGAGACGCAGCCAGCCGGCCCGGTGCATCCGGAAGGCGACGAGTCCGACGTAGGTGACCCCGTCCAGTGTGTCGGGCACCGTTCCGGCCGGCAGCAGAGGAGCCACGTCGGCCGGGTCCGCGGCCCAGTGCAGAAAGGTCAGGTCGAGCCAGGACTGGGTGAGCAGCGGGCGCGCGATGGTCGCCGGCGCCTCGGCCGTGAGAGGTTCCGGGGGCCTCGGAGGTGTCGGACGCGGTTGTGACCGCGGAGCGGGCGGCATCGCACCAGTGTCCCAGAGGAGCGGCGTGGGAGCGGCGGCCGCGACTGGGACCGCCGCTCCCGGAACTCACCCGGAGTGGGCCGAGGTCACCGCTCGACGCCGAGACCCGCGTCGTCCACCTCGTCCTTGCCCTCGGCCTTGAGCACCTTGTTCAGCGGTGCGAGGTCGTAGATGCCGTCCAGGGCGGGCTGATCCAGCAGGCCGGCCTTCACCGCGTGCTTCGCCTGCGAGTCGAGGGTGGCGGCCAGCGGGTCGTCCAGGAAGGTGATGGACTCCCAGGCCGGGTCGAGGACGTCCTTGGGCAGGGCCTTGCCGGACAGTTCCTCGAGGGCCTTGTTCGCGGACTCCTTGGCCTTGTCGGGGTCGGCCCTGATCCAGTCGTTGGTCTTCACCGAGCCGCGCAGTACGGCCTCGACGACGTCCGGGTGCTCCTCGAGGAACTTCTGCGACACGATGATGTTCGTGATCACGAACTTCTTGTCGGGCCACAGGTCGGCTTCGTCCAGCAGCACCTCGGCGCCCTCCGCGACCAGCTTGGACGCGGTCGGCTCCGGAACCCAGGCGCCGTCGATCGAGCCGGACGTGAAGGCATCGGGTGCCACCTTGTTGTCGGTGCGGACGACGGAGACGTCGCCCTTGCCGCTCTGCGCGTCGACCTTCCAGCCCTTCTCCGCGATCCAGTTGAGGAACGCGACGTCCTGGGTGTTGCCGAGCTGCGGGGTCGCGATCCTCTTGCCCTGGAGGTCGTCCTCGGACTTGATCCTGTCCGGGTTCACCACCAGCTTCACGCCGCCGGAGGCGGAACCGCCGATGATGCGCAGGTTCTTGCCCCGGGACTTGGTGAATCCGTTGATGGAGGGGGAGGGACCGATCCAGCCGATGTCGATGGAACCGGCGTTCAGCGCCTCGATCTCGGACGGCCCGGCGTTGAAGGTCGCGGACTTGATCCGGGTGCCGCCGAGCTCCTTCTGCAGCAGGCCCTCCTCGATGCCCACCAGCGCGTTGGCATGGGTGAGGTTCGGGAAGTAGCCGAGCCTCACCTCGTCGACGGACAGCTTCTCGGCGTCCGCCGCGACCTTGGAATGATTGCCGTCGTCGGTGGACTCGGAGCCGTAGCCGCACGCGGTGAGCAGGAGGGGCAGCGTCGCGGTGACGGCGATGGCGCGCAGGAGAGCGAGAGGCCTTGCGGCAGACACGGAGGTGTCCTTTCGGGGTGGGCGGCGCGGAGAAGGTCGATACGCCGACATAGCCATGCGGAGATATGGCGATGCAGCGATGCAGAGATATGGCCGGGAGGCCGGGGGAGGGGGCCGCGTCGTCCTGGGCGTGCCGGAAAGCGGACTACTTGGAGACGGGCGGCCGGGACGCGGAACGGCGACAGATGGCACTCGACGCGCGGCCGAAGTCGATGTGACGGCGCGAGGTCAGACGGGGCAGCAAGCGGGCCGTGCGGTCCAGTGCACGCATGACCGGCCCCCGATCCCTGATTTTCCTACCCGATTGCTAGGGATCGTGGCAGACCGGGTCCCTCCCTCCAAGAGGGTTTCCGTATTCTGGCCGAGCTCATCTCATGATCTGAGATGTGGAATCCGGGGCCGGTCCGCTTGCTCAGGGGTTGGCCCAGGCGTCCGGAGCATCGGTCAACGCGGCGACCTCGGCGGGGAGTTCGGCCGCGGCGACATCGGCCAGCGACACACCTTCCAGGATCTCGCGCACATGGGACCGCAGTGCGATCCACAGCGGGAGCAGCGACTGCGCGGGGCCGGAGTAGGACAGGTCCGGCGGGCGGACCCCGCGCACCGAGACCAGCGGCCCGTCCACGACGCGGATGACGTCGGCGATGCTGATGGTGTCGGCGGGCCGGGCCAGTCGGTACCCGCCGTTGCCGCCGCGTCGGCTGAGGACGAGACCGCCCCGACGCATGTCGTTCAGGATGCCTTCGAGGAACTTGTGCGGAATGTCCTGGGCGTCGGCGATGGCCTCGGCCTTGAGGGGGGCATCGTCCCGTGCCGCGGCGAGCTGCAGCGCGGCCCGTACCGCATAGTCCGCCCTGGCTGAGATCCGCATGCCCGTAGTATCCCGCACGCTCCGGCCGGTGTCCGGTGCGGGTCCGCGGCCGACCTGCCGGGCACCCGGCATCGGTCAGGCGGCGTTCCTCCGGTCGACGGATCCGGTGCCGAGGAACGACGCCGGGCCCGCTGTCGCTGCCGGCGCCGGGGCGGCGGACCCGGGGGTGGCGGGTTCGCGGAGCAGGAGGAGCGCGGCGTCCTCGTGCAACCGGCCGCCCGCGTGCGACAGCAGTTCCTCGTGCAGCGCGGCGACCGGGCGGGCCGGATCGTTGTACAGGTGCCGGGCCAGGCTTTCGGCGAGGGGGCAGAACGCACGGTCGGCGTCGCGGGCCTCGGTGACACCGTCGGTGTGGGGCAGCTCCGGCGCGGTGGCGAAGGTGCGGGGCGTGAGGTCGTTGACGAGTGCCGGGACAGGTACTCCCGGCGGGCCGCTTCATCCGGCTCCCGCAGGGCGGACTTGCCCGGCGCGGTGGCGTGACCGGCGTCCTCGAAGCCGACCCGGAGGTCCACCCGGGGTGCCCCGGGAACCGTCGGCGATCTCGGCGACGCGGATCTCGCCGTCCTCGGAGAAGGTGAGGCAGGCGGAGGCCGAGAGCTCGTCCCACAGGGCGGTCGGCATCGGCCGCACCCGGCCCAGCAGGGCCTGCACGCGGCCCGCGGTGCGCAGCGTGTGCAGCCGCTCGCCGAGGACGAACCCGCCCGTCCGGTTCGCGCAGGTGTCCGTCGTGGACCAGGGTGCGCAGCAGGTGGCGGGCGGTGGGCAGCGGCAGCCCCGTCGTGCGCCCGACACGTATCCCGGGCAAGGCAGAACAGGGCACCGCGTGGAGCCCTGGGGCCCGCTGCGTGACACACCTGCGGTCCCGGGGGTCCGGCCGGTGGCCTCAGTCGAGGGTGATGCGCGCGGCCACCGGCAGATGGTCGCTGCCGGTGGCGGGCAGGGTGCGGATGTGACGGACGGTGGCCGAGCGGGCCATGACCTGGTCGATCCGGGCCAGGGGGAGCGCGGCGGGGAAGCTCAGGGCGAAGCCGCGTTCCGCCACGTTCATCCGTGAGGTCAGCGGGGTCAGGCCCCGGTCGTCGACGGTGCTGTTGAGGTCGCCGAGAAGGATCACGGTCTCCAGTTCCTCGGCGGCGACCGCCCTGCCCAGCAGACGGGCGCTCTCGTCCCGGTGGGCGGAGGCGAGGCCGCTCGCCCCGACCCGGATCGAGGGCAGGTGGGCGACGTACGTCGCGACGTCCCCGTGCGGTGTGCGGACCACGGCCCTCAGCCCGCGGCTCCAGGGCTCGGTGATCCCCGGGGGTTTGATGTCCAGCAGCCGGGCACCGGTGAGCGGGTGCCTCGACCAGAGGCCCACGGTGCCCCGCACCGCGTGGTACGGGTAGCGTCGGGCGAGCGTCCTCTCGTAGAGCGGCAGCGCCGTCGGCACCAGCTCCTCCAGCGCTATGAGGTCGGGCCCGGCGTCGGCCAGGGCGCGGGCCGTCGCCGCCGGGTCGGCGTTCTCGTCGCTGACGTTGTGCTGCACCACCACCAGTTCCCGCGGACCGGCGGGCGGTTCGGGCAGGAACAACCCGCCGAAGAGATATGTCCAGGCCGCCACCGGCAGCAGCAGGGCCACCAGCGCGACGGCCGAACGCCGCAGCAGCGCCAGGGCGAACAGCACCAGGACCACCAGGCCCAGCCAGGGCAGGAACGACTCCAGCAGACTGCCCACCCGGCCGACGGCGTTCGGCACGGCACGGTGGAACACCAGCAGCCCCGCCGACAGCACCGCGGCCACCGCGACCACCCGCCCGCGCGTCGCCGCCCCCGCCACCGCACCGCTGCCCACCCGTTCCCCCACGGCTCCCCGTCCGCACGATCGACCTTGTTCTTCCCAGGACGCGCGACCGCGTGACGCGGTTGCCGGTCGGCGATCCTCGACCACCCGGTGGAGACCGAGGTCGTCGTGGTGCTCGACCGAAACGGCCCGGCTCCTGCAGAACGCACAACAAGGCCCCCGGAAGTCGGCGTGTTCCAGGGGCCGGTGACGCCGTGAGGGCGCGATCAGCGGGGCGTACGCATATGGTGCACTTCGCTGGCGACCGCCGCCATCAGTTCGGGATCCAGGACCGACGCGTCGGCGAGACGGGTCGAGGCGGTCAGGGAGTTCAGCAGCGTCTTGGTGACCCGCACAGCGGGCAACGAGCGCCGCAGGAGTGGTCTGGCCCACTCGTCGACCGCGGCGTCGAGCGCCTCCTCGGGCACGACCCGTTGCAGGATCGACAGGCCGAGGGCCTCCTGGGCGGGGAGGGGGCGTCCGGTGAGGATGAGTTCCCGCACGGACGCGGCTCCGACCTCGCTGACCAGCCGCGGCAGCAGGCCGCCCCACGCCGTGGGCAGACCGAGGGCGAGTTCGGGCAGCCGGAAGCTCGCGGTGTCGGCACCCACCCGCAGATCGCAGGCGAGAGCGAGGGCGAAGCCGGCCCCGATGGCCCTGCCCTGGACGCGGGCGATGGTGACGGCGGAGTGGGACGTCAGCGCGTCGCACACCCGTCGGGCCTTGACGCCGGAGACACGGATGCCGTTGCCGGTGGCGTCGTGGGCGAGGTGGCCGGCGAACTCCTCGCGGTCCCCGCCGAGGCAGAAGTCCTGCCCGGCACCGGTCATCACCAGGACGCGCACCGAGGGGTCCTGGTCGTCCAGCACGGTGAGCAGGTCGTCCAGCATGGCCTCGCTGACGACGTTGCCCTGCTCGGGAACGTTCAACTCGATGGTGAGGACAGGACCCTGCCGGTGGGTGCGCAGGGTCTTCAGTATCCGGTCGTCGAGGTCGCCGGGGTCGCCGGACAGGAGCGGGGAGTTCATATCGTCACTTTCAGGGAGGTGATGCGGCGGAACACGACACGGGTGGTGTCGTACGTGGGAGGTGCGGTGGGCCGCAACGTGGGGAAGCGTTCCAGTAGTTGGACGAGGAGTTCACGCGCCTCAAGTCGTCCGAGGCCCGCTCCGAGGCAGTAGTGCGCGCCGCCGCCGAAGGTGAGGTGCCCGCCGTTGCGCAGGATGTCGAAGGAACCGGGGTCCGGATTGCGGCGCGGGTCGTGGGCGGCGGATCCGTACAGGACGTGGACGGTGGTGTCCTTCGCGATCGGCACGCCTGCGAGGACGGTGTCGTCGGCGGCGATGCGGGAGTTGACGACCACAGGGGGGTCGTAGCGCAACGTCTCCTCGATCGCGTCGTCGATGTGGTCGGGGTTCCGCCGCAGCCAGTCGGCGCGCGACGGGTCCTGGGTCAGGAACCAGACGGCGTTGGTCAGCAGGACGGCGCTGGTCTCCAGGGAGGCGATGGTGATGAACATCGTCAGGTCGTAGATCACCTGGTCCGCCGCGGCCCGGTCGTCCGGGTACTGGGCGTCCCAGTAGTGGATCCAGCCGGTGAGGGCGTCGTCGCCCGGGTGTGCGCGCCGGTGCCGGATGAGTTCGGTGAAGTAGGCCCGCATCTCCAGGGTGGCCTGGGCCGATATCGCGAGTTCGCTCTTGCTGGGCAGCAACTCCTGTGCGTAGACCTGCCGGTGGGTGAAGTCCAGGATGCGCGCGTGGTCGGCCGGATCGAGGCCGAGCCACTGACCGACGGTGCGGACGGGCAACTGCTCACCGACGACGGTGTTGAAGTCCGCCTCGCCGTCGGCGCTGAGCCGGTCGGCGAGTTCGTCGAGGAGACCGGAGACGAGAGCGGCGATCCGGGGGCGCGCGTGCTCGATCGAGGAGCGGTCGAAGGGGTTGCCCAGAGCCCGCCGCTGGCAGGTGTGGGTGGGGGCGTTGAGGCGGATCAGGGTTCTGGTCATCTCACGGGTGGCGGGGTCTTCCCAGCGGTCCTGGTCCGACTGGCGCTCCTGCCAGGCGAAGTCCGGGACGAGCCAGTTCCTGCCGCGCAGGACCTGGCTGCACGCCTCGAATCCGGTGACGAAGTAGCCGCCCCAGGGGGCGCGTACGACGTCTCCCATGGAACGCAGTTCCTCCCATACGGGAAGCGGGTTGGTCTGTCCTTCACTCGAACGCAGTCGACGGAGGAGGGAGATGACGGTTCGGCGGTCCGTGTTACTGGTGCCGGGGATGGTGCTTGTGTCACGTATTTCGCCAACGGCGGTCACGCGAAGCTCCTTTGGCTGGGCGCTACCGGTACCGCCGGAATCTACCCTTCCACCCTCCTCCGTCATGCGCCACAGAGTGTTGCTCCTGTCACATGCCGTGCATCAGACGCGGAAGACATCGAGGAAGCTGCTCCAGAAGCCCTTCCTCCGGCCCGACTCCCGCCGCGCCGGGGCGGCCTGGGCCACGGGCAGCGGCTGCTCCGCACCGGCCGACGCGGCCCGGTGCTGCAGAGCCGCCGCCATCCGCGTGGCAGGCGACGGACTGAACGTCGCCGGCAGCGTCACCAGCGCGCGGTGGAACGGCCCCGGCCGCCACTGCAG
Source organism: Streptomyces sp. NPDC050388 (assembly GCF_040655635.1). NCBI lineage: Bacteria > Bacillati > Actinomycetota > Actinomycetes > Kitasatosporales > Streptomycetaceae > Streptomyces > Streptomyces sp. NPDC050388. The sequence continues at coordinate 119,374 of NZ_JBFAKH010000016.1, read as the reverse complement.
TTCCTCCTGCGGTACGGCCAGCGTCAGGTCGGGCAGCGCGTTGAGCAGCCGTTCGATCGCGGTGATCGCGATGACCTGCGCCGGGTCCTTGGCGGGGCAGGCGTGCGGGCCGGCCCCCCACGCCAGGTGGGCGCCCCTGCTGCGGATGCGGCGGGCCTCGGAGAGCGCGGGGTCGCTGTTGGCGCCCGCGAAGGAGATGACGACCGGGGTGTTGGCCTCCACCACATGGCCGCCGAGGTCGACGTCCTGGACCGGGTAGTGGGTCGCGTAGTTGGCGATGGGGGTCTGGTTCCACAGCACGTGGTCGAGTGCCTCCTCGATCAGCATGCCGCTCTGCCGGCCGCCCGTGCCGGACAGCAACAGCACCAGGGCGTTGCCGATGAGGTTGCGTTCGGGTTCCACCCCGGCGCCCATCAGCATCACCAGCTGGTCCTTGAGCTCCTCGTCGGTCAGCCCGGCCGGGTGCTGGATCAGCCAGGAGGTGACGTCGTCGCCGGGTTGGCGCCGCTTGAGGGCGATCAGCTCCATGAGGCAGGCGGTGAGGTCCTCGTTGGCGCGCAGGGCGTCCTTGCCGTCGAAGATCGCCGACATCGAGGTGGTGAGGGTGTCACCGATGTCCGCGGGGCAGCCGAAGAGCTTGTTGAACAGCAGCAGCGGCAGCAGCTTGGCGTAGTCGTTGAGCAGGTCGGCGCGGCCCCGCTCGCTGAACTGGTCGAGGAGGTAGTCGGCGATCGGCTCGACGTCACGGCGGATCCGGGTGATGTTGAGCTGGGCCAGGCTGTCGGTGACCGCCTTGCGCAGCCGCAGGTGCACCGCACCGTCGGTGAACAGGCAGTTGGGCCGGTACGCCATCATCGGCAGCACCGGGTTGTCCATCCCGATGCGCCCCTCGTTCAGGGCCTTCCACCGGCGGGCGTCGCGGGCGAAGAGCTCGGTGTTCTGCAGGACGCGCAGCGCCATCTCGTGCCCGACGACCAGCGTGGCGTCCACGCCCGGCGCGAGCTCGACCGGACCGGCCGGGGCGTGGGCGCGCAATTGGTCGTAGAGCGCCTGGGGGTCGGCGGCGAACGAGGCGTCGTGCATGGGGCATCTGCTGCCCGTGGGCGCGGCTGTCGGCTGAAGATCCATCGGACTTCTTTCGAGGGAACCACCGGCTTCAGCCGGTGGGGGAAGCGAATCCCTGGTGTACGTTTCAGGTGTCCCGCAAGGGATCGGTTCGGGCTGGACCGCAACCCTTGGGTTGGAAGCCCCCCTCCTTCGGAAGGGGGAGCGGAGTCACGAAGTCTTCCTTGGTGATCCGGGAACCGCTGTTCCCGGATGGAGCGGGCGCGTGGCGGTCAGGCCGCGCGTTCGAGCAGGTGCCGGACCAGCGCGATCAGTGCCTTCGCGGAGGATCGCTGGTCACGGGCGTCGCAGTAGACGACGGGAGTGTCCGGCAGCAGGTCGAGCGCCTCACGCACCTCTGCTTCGCTGTACGTGGCGGACGGGTCGAAGGTGTTGACGGCGATGGCGTACTCCAGGCCGTACCCCTCGACGAGGTCGATGACGGGGAAGGTCTCCTCCAGCCGTGCGGGGTCGACCAGGAGCAGGGCTCCCAGCGCACCGCGCGCCATGTCCTCCCACAGCTGCATGAAGCGCTGCTGTCCCGGTGTGCCGAACAGGTACAGCACGAGGTCTTCGCTCAGTGTGAGACGACCGAAGTCCAGGGCGACCGTGGTGGTGGTCTTGTCCGTCACGCCCCGCAGGTCGTCGACGTGGACGGAGGCCTGGGTCATCTTCTCCTCGGTGCGCAGCGGAGTGATCTCCGACAGCGAACCGATGAGAGTCGTCTTGCCCACGGCGAAATGCCCGACGACCAGGATCTTCGCGGCGTTGGTCACCGCGTTGGAGACGTAGATGGAGCCCTGGGCCGTCTCAGCTGATGAGGGATTGGAGTCCATGCAGAACCTTCTCGAGGGTCGCTCTGTCAACGTTCTGGGCCCGCGGCGGTTCGGCGCGGTGCAGCAGGTGCCCCTGCTCGAACAGGTCGGTCAGCAGCAGGCGGGCCACTCCGACCGGCAGGCCGAGGTGGCCGGCCACCTCGGCCACCGACAGGTAGCCACCCGCGCACAGGTCCCAGATCGCCGTCACTTCGGGCCCGGCCCCGAGCGGGAGGGTCCGCTCGGGAGCCAGCGTGACGAGGGTGTGCAATGCAAGATCGTCCGAAGACGGCAGGCTCCGGCCACCGGTGATGACGTAGGAGCGGACGAAGTCGCTGGATACGGACCCTTCTTCGCCGGGAGCCGTCATGAGCCGACACCGTGGTTCGCGCGTGGCGCCACGCTCATCGCCTTGTTCAGTGCCGTCACCGTCTTCTGCATGCGGAACGACACGGCTTCCATGTCGACGTCCGGAGCCGCCGAGACGGCCAGGTAGGCGCCCTGACCGGCGGCGCTCAGGAAGATCCAGCCGCCGTCGTACTCCAGCAGCGTCTGCTTCCAGATGCCGTTCCCCGCCCCGACGAAACCGGCGACCGCCCGGCTGAGGGACTGCATGGAACTCATGGCGGCGGCGTTCGTCTCCGCGTCGTCGCGCGAGATGTCGTCCGAACGCTGAAGCAGCAGGCCGTCACCCGAGACGAGCACGGCGTGACGGGCACCACGCACCTCGAGCACGTCGTTCAGCACCCACGACAGGTCGGTGTTCACCGCTGATCAGGTCCTTCCATGGTGTTCGTGATCCGACCGAGCTGTGTGCCACGGGCGAACGCCCCGAGGCGTGACGCGGTCACCTCGCTGGCCGGTTCGGATGTCTGCTCGTCGACACCGGCCGTGTCGTCCGGCGCGGGCACCACCGAGATGGGGCCCTGCCGCCGGCGTCGCTTGGGAAGCCCGCCGTTGGTCCGGCCCACCACATGGGAGGGGCCCACCGGGACGGGAGCCAGCCGCTGCGGGGCGGCCTCCTGGCTCACGGCCTCCTGGACGGGCTCGGCGGGTGCGGGCGCGTCGGCGGCCAGGAGACTTTCCGGTACACGGATCACTGCACGCACTCCGCCGTAGGGGGACACCGAGCCGACGGAGACGGAGAAGCCGTACCGCGTGGCGAGCATGCCGCACACCGCGAACCCGAACCGGGGCGGGTCGCCCAGACCGGTGATGTCGACCTCACTGTCGGCCGACAGCAGAGCCGCCGCCCGGTCCTTGGTCTCCTGGTCCATGCCCAGGCCGGCATCGTCGACGATGAAGCACACACCCGTCGGGACGGCCTGGATGTTGACCTCGACCGGCGTGCCCGGAGCGCTGTAGGTGGTCGCGTTGTCCAGCAGCTCGGCCAGCACGACGGCCACCGGCTCCACGGCCTTGGCGGAGACGGAGGCGCTGACCTGTGCGTGGATGCCGACCCGGTTGAAGTCCTTGATCCGCCCCTGGGCGCTGCGCGCCACGTCGTACACGGTCGCCGCGCCGTCACGCCGGCCCAGCCAGCCACCGCACAGGACGGAGATGCCCTTGGCCCGGCGGCTGAACTGGCTGCCGGTGTGGTCCACCGACATCAGGTCGGCGAGGACCTCGGTGTCGTTGCCGTACTTCTTCAGCAGGCCGTCCAGCAGCAACTGCTGCTCCTCGGCGAGGGACTGCAGCGTTCCCATCGCCGACTTCAGTACGGCTTTGGTCGACGACTCGGCATCCGCACGGACGTCGGCGAGGTCGCCCTGGTGCCGTGCGTTGAGGGTGGCGATGTACCCCTGCTGCTGGGCGAGCTGGCCCTGGGCCTGACCCAGGTCCGATTCCAGGTCCTTCCTCGTTCTGCGGAGCGCCAGGTTGGTTCTCCGTGCCCTCATCACTGCGAACGCCGCAGCGATGAGTACTACCAGCAAGATCCACAACAGTGGATCCCTGATCAATGACGTCATGAGACTCTCTTCAAGTCGCATCGTGCCGGGAGCGCGGAGGGTCCACCGATCCGACTCGAGGATTCCGGCCGTCGATCGGCTCGAGCCCACGGGCGGACCACACCTCACACCTTGGCGATGGGGCCTTAGAGACTGTCCCCCGTACGCGTTCATGACGCGCCGTCAGTCTACTGAAAGTTCGATGATCTTATCAGGTGCATATGCATAAAACGCTTGCCCCGTTCCTCGCCTGACGACCCTCACCAGACCCTCACACACCCGCCCTTTGCAGGCCACTGAAGCGGCCGGCGGCGGTGCGGCACGGACCGGGCCCAGGAGTGGAGCCGGCCTCCGGGGATCGGGTGGACAGCACACGGGTCGTCGGCGCATGTTGGCGGAATGCAGCAGGAGGAGATCTGGGACGCCGACACCGCGCAGCGCTACGACACGCCGGGCACCGGCATGTTCGCGCCCGAGACCCTGGGGCCGGCCGTCGACCGGCTCACCGGCCTCGCCGGGGAGGGTGCCGCGCTCGAGTTCGCCATCGGGACCGGCAGGGTGGCGGTCCCCCTCGCCGAGCGGGGGGTGCCGGTCACCGGCATCGAGCTGTCCGTCCCGATGGTGGAGAGGCTGCGGACCAAGGCGGACGAGGCGACGATCCCGGTGGTCATCGGTGACATGACGACCACCGTCGTGCCGGGCGGGTACAGCCTCGTCTACCTCGTCTACAACACCATCTCCAATCTGCTCACCCAGACCGAGCAGGTCGAGTGCTTCCGCAACGCCGCCCGCCACCTCGTCCCCGGGGGCCGGTTCGTGATCGAGCTCTGGGTGCCGGAGCTGCGCAAGCTCCCACCGGGCCAGGAGGCCACGGTCTGGCAGTCCGAGCCCGGATACATCGGCCTGGACACGTACGACGTCCTGCGTCAGCGGGTGGTGTCGCACCACTTCCGGTTCGACGGGGCCCGGCAGGCGCTGCTGTTCCGCAGCCCCCACCGCTACATCTGGCCGGCCGAACTCGACCTCATGGCCCAGCTGGCCGGCTTCGAACTGGAGGCCAGGCACGCGGACTGGGCCGGAGCCCCCTTCACCGCCGAGTCGCGTTCCCACGTCTCGGTCTACCGCATCCCGCCCGTCCGGTAGAGAACGAGCACGCCGGGCAGGCCCGTACGGGCCTGCCCGGCGTGTGGTCCGGCTCGGTGTCAGACGTTGACGCCGAAGTCGGCGGCGATTCCGGAGAGCCCGGAGGCGTACCCCTGGCCGACGGCGCGGAACTTCCACTCGGCACCGTGCCGGTAGAGCTCGCCGAAGACCATGGCGGTCTCGGTGGAGGCGTCCTCCGAGAGGTCGTAGCGGGCGATCTCCTGGTTGTTGGCCTGGTTGACGACGCGGATGAACGCGTTGCGCACCTGGCCGAAGCTCTGTCCGCGGTTCTCGGCGTCGTGGATCGAGACCGGGAACACGATCTTGTCGACCTCGGCGGGCACGCCGACGAGGTTCACCTTGACGCTCTCGTCGTCGCCCTCGCCCTCGCCGGTGAGGTTGTCACCGGTGTGCTCCACCGAACCGTCCGGGCTCCTCAGGTTGTTGTAGAAGACGAAGTGCTGGTCGGACAGGACCTTGCCGGAGCCGTCGACCAGCAGCGCGGAGGCGTCGAGGTCGTAGTCGGTGCCGGTGGTCGTGCGGACGTCCCAGCCGAGGCCGACCACGACCGCGGTCAGCCCCGGGGCCTCCTTGCTGAGAGAGACGTTGCCGCCCTTGGACAGGGAAACACCCACTGCCTGCTCCTTCTTGGTTGTCCTTGCTCGTGCTCGGTGGTTCAGTCGCGCGAGTTGCCGAAGAGGACGCGGTAGCCGATGAGGAGGACGAGCGCGCCGACGATGGCCGAGCCCCAGGTGGCGGCGTCGAAGAACTCCCGCTGCACCGGACGGCCCAGGAACTGCGACGACAGCCAGCCGCCGAGGAAGGCCCCCGCGATGCCGATGACCGTCGTGCCGATGAGCCCGCCCGGATCACGTCCGGGCAGGACGGCCTTGGCCACCGCTCCCGCGAGCAGCCCCAGTACCAGCCATGCGATGACGCCCATGTCCACCCACTCCTCGTCTCTTCGCGTCCGTGCGTCGGCAGCCTATCTTCTACAATTATGTAGAAGGCGAGGGGTGGGGGCACCGCGCACTGATCAGTCCTCGTCCCCTCCTTCGTCTTCGTCGCCCTCGAAGAAGTCCCCGACCTCGTCGACGACCTCGGCCGCGACCATGCCGCCGACGACACCGACGGCGAGCCCGGCCGCGCCCGCCGCGACGACGGTTCCCATGCCGGGGCCGGAGCGGTGGCCGTCGTGGTGGTGCCCGTCGTGGACGTGGTGGCCGCCGTACCCGTGGCCGGCGTACGCGCCGTACGAGGCCCGGTGCTCCACGAGCCGGCGCATCCAGTCGTCGACGACGGCGTTCCAGTCCTGCTGCTCGACGCCGTCGTGGGAGACGGTGAACCGGTTGACCGCGTCGTGGCCGGAGGAGAAGAGTCCGCCGCGCTTGTCCGCCTCCAGTACGACCTCCATGCCGCCGGGACCGGCGAGGAACGTCACCTCGACCTCGTTGACCTGATGGGCGTACTGTGGCGCCGGGGTCAGCTCGATCTCCTGGTAGAAGGGCAGCTGCTGGCCGGTGCCGCCGATGCGGCCGTACTCGAGGTCGGCGGACCTGAAGCCGAAGCCCAGCCCGCCGAACGCCTCGAGGATCGCCTCCTGTACGGGCAGCGGGCCGACGTTCAGCTGGTCCAGGTCACCCTTGTCCCTGGCGCCCGCCACGGCGAGCTCGGTGCGCACGCCCAGGACGATGCCCAGGCCCTGGCCGTGCAGCTCGGTGACGGGCGTCTCCCAGGGCAGCATCACGGAGAACGGCACGCTGTGCGCCGCGCCCGCGGCGAGCCGGAAGCCGCCGCCCACGGTGAATCGCTCGAAGGCGACGACGCCTTCGCTCTCGCCCTCCCCGTGCTCGGCCTCGACCCGGGCCACCAGCTCCAGCGTGATGTGCTCGATGTCGAAGTCGGCGTCTCCACCCTTGAGGTGAACCTGCCCGGTCAGCGCGGCTCCGGGCCGGGGCGCACCGGGGTCGAGGACCGTGTCGACCGTGGGGCCACCCACTCCGAGCGAACCGAGCAGTCGTTTGAACACCATCGCGGCGTTCACTCCTTCGCGTGCGATTGTTCCGTAGGCGCGACGCCGCACACCCTCGCGGGCATCCGGCAAGGGCCTTCTACAAGCACGTAGAAGCATAGAGGGGGTGGAGATCGAGGAGAGGTTCGCTGCGTGCCCCCACGGCGTGAATGGCTGAAAGTGGACAGCCGTGGCGTGGGCGGATTCCGCGGGTCCGGGAGCCGGTGGGCGTACGCGCGCGCAACGGTGACACGACCACGGGCCCGGGTTTACCCCGGCGTCCGCCCCGGTTACGGTTTCCCGAGTCGTTACTCTCGTGTCGCATACGCAACTCTCGTAAGAGGTGTTCTGCTCTGTCTGGGTTCCCGAAGGAAGGAATCGTGAAAGAAACGCTGCCCTCGCGCAGCCCCGGGGAGACGGACGGGCCACCGACGACGCCCGGCGGGACGGCACCGGCCACGGGGGAGATCCGCGCCGCCACCGCACCGGTCGGCGCGCGCACCCGGTCGGCGAAACCGCGGGACGCGCTCTTCGACAACGCCAAGTACCTGGCCATCGTGCTGGTGGCGGTCGGCCACGCGTGGGAACCGCTGCGCAGTGAGAGCCGCACCGTCACCGCCCTCTACACGCTTGTCTACGCCTTCCACATGCCGGCGTTCATCGTCATCTCCGGCTACTTCTCGCGTGGCTTCGACTGGAGCGCGGGACGGATCAAGCGTCTGGTCACCGGGGTCGCCGTGCCCTACGTCGTCTTCGAGGTGGCGTACACCTTCTTCACCCGGTGGAGTGACAACAAGCCGGACCGTTCGATCAGCCTGCTGGATCCCCTGTACCTGACCTGGTTCCTGGCCGCGCTGTTCATCTGGCGGCTGACCACCCCGATCTGGCGGTCCGTGCGGTGGCCGCTGCCCATCGCCCTCACCATCGCGGCACTGGCCACCCTGGCCCCGTCCATCGGCAAGGACCTCGACCTCCACCGCACCCTGCAGTTCCTGCCCTACTTCGTACTCGGCCTGTCCCTCAAGCCGGAACACTTCGAAAGGGTGCGGCGCCGTCAGGTACGCATCCTGGCCGTACCGGTCTTCCTCGGCGCGCTGGTCATGGCGTACTGGGCCGTGACGCGGATGAACTACGCCTGGTTCTTCCACAATTCCAGTGCCGAGGATCTCGCGGCGCCCGCCTGGTACGGGCCCGTCATGACGCTGGCGATCTTCGGCTGCTCGACGGTCCTGGTCGCCTGCTTCCTCGCCCTCGTTCCGCGACGCCGGACGTGGTACACCGCGCTCGGTGCCGGCACACTGTACGGCTACCTGCTGCACGGCTTCGTCATCCAGGCCGCCAACCACTGGCACTGGTCCCACAACGACTGGTTCCACCGCCCGCTCGGTGCGATCACCGTCACCGTCGTTGCCGCCGTGGGCGTGACCGTCTTGTGCACGGCACCGGTGCGGCGGGCCTTCCGGGCCGTGTTCGAGCCGAGAATGGACTGGGCCTTCCGGCAGCGGGAACCGGCACCACCGAAATCCGGATGAAGCCCGAGGGGCGCACGAACTCGACAGCTCGTGCGCCCCTCGTATTCGTGCGTCCCGCGGGCCCCGCACCACCCGGTCCGCCGACCGGCGCCGAGGGCGTCGGCCGGCGCCGGGCCGGGTGTCAGTCCAGCGGGGCCAGCGGTGTGATCCGGATGTCACGGAACCGGACCTTGTTCCCATGGTCCTGGAGCCGGACGGCTCCCGCGGCGGGCGTCTCGGCCCTGCCCGACGCCGTGGGCCCGTCCAGGGCGACGTCGTCGTGGACCTTCTGCCCGTTCCACACCACCGTGGCCCGGGCATCGGCGATCTTGCGGCCGTCCTCGTCGAAGCGGGCCGCGCGGAAGACGATGTCGTAGGTCTGCCACGTCTCGGGCGCCGTGGCCGCGTTCGTGTCGGGCGCCCGTTTCATATAGAACGCCCCGGCCTCATCGGTGCCGAGCGTGGTGTCGCCGTAGGAGTCCAGGATCTGGAGCTCGTAGCGGTCCTGGAGGAAGATGCCGCTGTTGCCGCGGTCCTGCCCGGTGACATCGGGCGCAAGCAGCGGGACGCGGAACTCCACGTGCAGCGCGAAGTCCTGGTACGCGTCCTTGGTGCGGAGGTCACCGCAGCACACCTCCATCGACTTCTCGTCGGCGAGCGGCCACCGCGGGGTTCTCCCGTCGGTGTGCTGCCACTGGGCCTGCGAACCGGCCGTGCCGTCGAAGAGGGTGACCGGGGCTCCGTGCGGATGGACGCTGATCATGTCGAGGTTGACATGGCCGGTGTCGCCCGGGTCGTACCGGTAGGCGACCGTGTTGTGTCCGGCGCGCAGGCCCAGCTTCTCGGTCCGTGTCGACCACGAGTCCCAGTCACCGGTGGAGGCGAGCTTCGTCTGCCGCGCCTTCTTTCCGTTGACGTACAGGGAGAGGGACTTGGTGCCCTCGAACGGGTTGGGCCCGTTGGAGTAACGCAGGCCCACGTCGTAGGCGCCCGCCTTCGGGACCGTCACGTCGAAGGTGGTGCCGGCCTTGCCCGCCGTGGCGTAACGGTCGACGAAGCCACTGCCGGAATGGCCGACGTGGTCGGTGTTGACGCCGGCCGTGCCCGTCAGGCGCGCCTCCTCGGCCTCGTACCGGGTGGCGGGCGGCGGCTGCTTGCCCGGCATCCGGTTGAGGGTGTACCAGGCCTCGGTGTTCCACAACTGCTCACCGGAGGCGGAGGTGAAGGGGCGCGGGGAGCGGACGTGCACCACGCGGCCCGGCTTCAGACCGTCCAGCCGGAGCTTGACGGTGCGGCCGTCCTTCGAGAGCGTCGCCGAGCGCACCGCGAGCCGCTCCTCGGCGATCTTCGGACCGCCGTAGTCCGCGGTCGGCGTGTAACGCCACTGCTCGACGCGGTAGTGCGCGGCGAGTTCCTCGGCGGTGGCGGCGGAGACCGGCTGGGTGTACGTCAGGTCGAAGCCGCCGGGCACGGCACGCATGGTCCGGATGTCGAAGGTGTTCCCGCCGTTCGGGGTCAGCTTCTGCAGGCCGAACTTGAGTTTGCCCTCCTGACCCCAGTTGCCGCCGGCGCCCAGGCCGCCGGCGTAGATCGCGCCGTCGGGGCCCAGGGTGATGCGGTTGACGCCCGCTTCGAGTCCCTGGGTGTAGCGGAAGACGGCACCCTGGTACTGGCCCTTCACCTTCTCCAGAAAAGCGCGCTGCAGGCCGCCGTAGGTGACGTCACCCAGCAGCATCTGTCCGGCGAACGTGCCCTTCTTCAGATACAGCGGAGTGGAGGGCGAGTTGGCGATCTCGTTCTGCGGCAGCCAGAGCACCGGCTCGGTGACGGGGGAGTCGTCGAAGGGGCCGGAGGGCTCGGTGTAGTGGTTGAAGAAGCGGTCCTTCTTGATCTGGACGAGCTTCGACGAGGGAAGCCACCCGCCCTGGTTGTCGGTGGCGAAGATGCTGCCGTCGGGTCCCCAGCCGATGCCGTTGGGCGTCCGCAGCCCTCCCGCGACCGGACTGATCTTCCCCGTCCTCTTGCTGATCCTGTAGGTGGCACCCCGTCCCGGTGCCGGCTGCGGCACGGTGGTCGCGCCGCCGAGGTCGATGGCGACCGAGAGGTTCACGTAGAAGTAGCCGTCGCGGTAGAGCAGGCCGAAGGCGAACTCGTGGAAGTTGCCTCCGTACGGCCAGGTGGCGACCGTGCGGTACTCGTCGGTGACCTCGTCGCCGTCCCGGTCGACGAGCCGCGTCAGCTCGTGCTTCTGCGAGACGTACAGCGCCCCGTCGACGTACTTGATCCCCATGGGCTCGCGCAGCCCGCTCGCCACCTTGGTGACGGTGACCTCGTCGCGGCTGGTGGTGCCGGTGACGTCGTCGAGCAGGTAGACTTCTCCGGCAACGTTGTCCGAGCCGCCCCAGGTGCTGATCGCCAGCCGTCCGTCGGGCAGCCAGTCCATGCCGCTGACCTGCGGTTCGAAGCCGTCCGGGCGCAGGTCGGTGAGGGTCAGGTCGGGCCGTACGCCGGTGAGCGGCAGACCGTCGCCGGGGGAGTCGCCGCTCGCCTCGCATTCCTTGCGGCCCGGCGCGGTGACGCGGACGACGTCGGCGTCGGTGCTCAGCGCCTCGCGGGGCACGACCGTGAAGTCGCTCTCGCCCGGCGGTTTCCAGGACAGTTGGAGCCGCTGCCCGCCGTCGCGTTCGAAGTGGTCGATGCGCAACGGGTGCGCACCGGCGGTGAGGTGGACCGCGCCGTCCTTCGGCTCGGCGCCGTGGAGGCCGTCGTGATCGATGACGAGGTCGCCGTCGATGACCAGCCGTGATCCGTCGTCACTGGTCAGGCGGAACACGTACGAGCCGTCGCGCGGAACATTGAGGTAGCCCGACGCCTCCGCGACGAAGTGGTCGGACAATCCGCCGAAGTCGGCCTCCGCGGACCAGTCGACCGTCGGCATCAGCTTGTCGTGGTTGGGGGTCTGACCCGGTTTCAGCGTGCACAGCTTGCTCAGGGGCGTCTGCACGTCGAACACGCGCAGAGTGACCCCGGGTTCCTGGGGCGGGATGTCCGCGGGAGCGGCGGCGGCCGACGGGGCGGAACACAGACCGGCGGCCAGGGTCCCCGCGAACAGTAAGGGGACGAAGTGTTTTCGAGCGCGGGAGAACAGACGTTGGGGCATTGGTCCTCCAGGAGGTGGGGACCGGACCGTGCCGGATCTCGCTCCGGTCTGCTGCGGTGGCGCTGCACTCGCGCCGCCAAGCTAGAGGACTTCTGTTTGACATGTCCATACTTTGTCATCGGAGAGTTCAAAGTCCGGGGCCCATGGGTGCCCGGCGGTCATGTCGAGGTCCGCACGACTCCCGAGCGGGGGTGCGGTGCCGGAGATTCCGCACCGCGCGCCGGATTCCGTAGACCCTTGTATTGACGAGGGCATGTCTTAAAAGTTCAATCATGATGTGAGATAAGTCGTTCGGTTCATCGGCCCGACGCCACCCGCCGTTCTCACCCCGTGTCGCACGTGGTCCCCGCAGGCGGCCCCGACGCTGTCGCCCCCTCGGCAGCGCCGCCCCACGGGGTTCACACCCTGAAGGTGAGGACACCCCCCACCGAGAGGTCGCACCCATGACTCCCCTGCGCAGACGCGTCCTGTTCCGCGGCGCACCTCACGCCCGACGGCTCCCCGCGTCACTGGCCGCCGCTCTCACCCTCGCCCTCGCCCTGACCTTTGCCCCCGGCACGACGCCCCAGGCGGTCGCCGCGGGTGAACGGGTCGGCGTACGGCTCACCACGACGTCCGACGCGGGCGGCCGCAACGTCACCCGCGGCCTGGCCGAACAGACACCGGTGAACTTCGGCGCTCCCGTCCTCGCGGACGCCGGGGTGCGCAACGATCCGCTCTTCGGCGGCATCGCCTGGCACGGCTACGCCGGTGACCCCGCGGTGGGCAGCCAGGTGCACGACCAGTACCCGAACGTACGGCAGTTCAGCACCGAGCACTCCGGCGGCACCTGGATCGGCAACCAGCACAACGAGGACCTGGCCGACATCGTGGGCTATGCGCGCGACTGGAGCAGCAGCCTGGTCAAATGGAGCTTGGCGCTCAATCAGGACAGGGGACCGCACAACGGCGGCTGCGGCACCTGCACCGGGCTGATCACCGTGCAGGAAGGCGGCCCGCGGGCAGGGCAGGTCGACTACACGATCGAGTACTGCACCACCGGTCACCTGACCAAGTTCGTCAGGCCCGGCGCCCACCGGATCGCCTCCACCGCCAGTGGCACGGTGCCCAACGTGGCCTGGCGCAACCCCGACGGCTCCAAGGCCCTCATCGCCCACAACGGCGGCACCTCGGCCCGCTCGCTCCGCGTCGACTGGGGCGGCCAGTCCTTCACCTACACCCTGCCCGCCCGTACCACGGCCACCTTCACCTGGTCCGGCACCCCGTCGGGCAACCCGGGCGGCAGCACCGGCACCCTCACCGGACTCGCGGGCAAGTGCCTCGACGTAGCGGGCGGGGCCACGGCCGACGGCACCGCGGTGCAGCTGTACACCTGCAACGGCACGGCGGCCCAGCGCTGGACCGTGGGTGCCGACGGCAGTGTGCGGGCGCTCGGCAAGTGTCTGGACGTGAGCGCCGCCTCCACGGCCGACGGCGCACGAGTACGGCTCTACACGTGCAACGGCAGCACGGCGCAGCGGTGGTCGTACAGCGCCACGACCCACGACGTGGTCAACACCGGTACGGACAAGTGCCTCGACGTCACCGGCAACAATTCCGCGAACGGCACCCCCGCCCAGATCTGGACCTGCACCGGCGGCACCAACCAGAAATGGACCCTGAACACCGCCTGAACCCACCCGCCGCACTCCGGTGCCACCACTGAGACGTGCACTGCCCGGCGCCGAACACCGGTTCCGGGCAGTACGCGTGACGGGGAGTCGTGCGTCTACGACGACTCGCGCACCACCAGTTCCGTCGGCAGCGTCACCTGCTGCCGGGGCGCGCCGTGCCGGGTGATGTCGGTGAGGATCCGGGCCATGGTGCGGCCCAGTTCCTCCACCGGCTGACGCACCGTCGTCAGGGGCGGGTCGGTGTGGCGGGCGAGGACGGAGTCCTCGAATCCGACGACGGCGACATCACCGGGCACGTGCCGTTCCTGTCGACGCAGTTCCGCCAGGGCTCCGACCGCCATGAGGTCGGAGGCGGCGAAGACGGCGTCCAGGTCCGGGACGCGTTCGAGAAGCGAACGCATGGCACGGCGGCCGCCCTCCTCGGTGAAGTCGCCCGCCTCCACCAGGGTTTCCCGCACGGGCACCCCCGCCTCCTCGTGGGCCGCGCGCCAGCCGCCGAGCCGGCTGCGGCCGACGTCCATGTCCAGCGGCCCGGTGATCGTGGCGATCCTGGTCCTGCCGCTGCGCAGCAGGTGCCGGACCGCTTCGGTGGCGCCTCCGGCGTTGTCGGCGTTGACGTAGCTCAGCCGCTCACCCGCGTCGCGGCGGCCGGCCAGCACGGTGGGCAGTCCCATCTCCTCCAGCATGCCCGGCAGCCGGTCCTCGGAATGGACGGAGACCAGCAGGACGCCGTCCACGCGGCGCGCCGCCACCGACTCGGTCAGCTGGTCCCGTTCGGCCTGGTCGCGGACGAGCATGAGCTGCAGCTGGGTCCGGCTCTCGGCGAGGGCGCCGCTGACGCCCCGGATCAGCGCGGCGAAGAAGGGTTCCGAACCGAGTCGGCTCTCCGATTCGGGGATCACCAGGGCCACGGCGTCGGTGCGGTTGGTCACCAGGCCGCGGGCGACCGAGTTCGGAACGTAGTTGAGCTCCTTGATCGCGGCCAGGACCCTGGACCGGGCATCGGCACTGACCAGATCCGAGCCGTTGACGACGCGGGACACCGTGGTGCGGCCCACGCCTGCCCGGGCGGCGACGGTTTTGATCGTGGGACGGCGGTTCCCGGCCATGTACTACCCCCTCGGCGGTCGCGGCCGTGCCGGCCGCGGAGGTGACCAGCGGCAATTCTTGCAGACGGCAGCTCGGGCGGGGTGCGCCAGGGCCCCGGGAACGACGGCCAAAAACCCGACCACGGTCGCGAGTTGCCTTCAAGTCATTGACAGATCGGTGTGCTGCCAGGAGTCTTCGATGCATTGGTGGGAACGTACCCACCTTGAATTGGGCACGTTCCCATTCCATCACCGAAGCAGTTGTGGTCATCGCAGAACGCGTCACTCGGGTGCGTCAGCGCCGTCGCTAGGAGGAGATCCATGGGCAGGACCGGTTCGTTGCGTGCGAGAGCGGTGGCGGCGGTCGCGGTCGCCGGCGCACTGACGCTCGTCGTCGGCTGCAGCGGCGGTGACGACTCCGCCACGGGCGGTGGCAAACAGGACGGCAAGGTCGTCATCACCATGGGCCTGTACGGCGTGATGGGCATCAAGGAGACGGGCCTTCTCGAGCAGTACGAGAAGGAGAACCCCGAGGTCGACATCAAGGCCGAGATCGCCGGCGACGAACAGACGTACTACACCGCGCTGCAGACCCGGCTCGCGGCCGGCAAGGGCCTGAAGGACATCCAGGGCATCGAGATCGGGCGGGCCAAGGAGATCACCGAGACCCAGGCGGACAGGTTCGCGGACTTCGCCGAGGTACCGGGCGGCGACCACTTCCTGCCGTGGAAGGAGTCCCAGATCAGCACCGAGGACGGCAAGGTGCTGGGGCTGGGCACCGACATCGGTCCGATGGCCGTCTGCTACCGCAAGGACTACTTCGAGAAGGCCGGCCTGCCCACCGACCGCGAGGAGGTCGCCGAGCTGTGGGAGGGCGACTGGAAGAAGTACGTCGAGGTCGGCCGCACCTTCAAGAAGGGCTTCAAGGGTGGTGACGTGGCCTACATGGACGCGGCCAGCGGCCTGTTCAACGCCATGGTCTACGGCTACCCCGAGCAGTACTACGACGACAAGGGCGAGCTGATCTACGACAAGAACCCGGCCGTCAAGGAGGCGTGGAACCTGGCCGCCGACGCCGCGGAGGACGGCCTGACGGCCAAGCTCCGCCAGTTCCAGCCGGGTTGGGACCCGGGTCTGGCCAACGGCACGTTCGCCACCGCCGTGTGTCCGGCGTGGATGCTCAGCCACATCAGCGAGAAGGCCGGTGAGGCGAACAAGGGCAAGTGGGACGTCGCCAAGGCCCCCAAGGGCGCCAACTGGGGCGGGTCCTTCCTCGGCGTGGTCGAGCAGAGCCCGGTGAAGGAGGAGGCCAAGAAGCTCGTCGCCTGGCTGACCGCGCCGGAGCAGCAGGCCCACATCTTCGAGAAGATCGGCAACATTCCGTCCTCGCGGGAGGCGCTGGAGAGCGACGAGGTGAAGAACGCCGAGTCGGAGTACTTCAGTGACGCGCCGATCGGCCGGATCTTCGGTGCCGCCGCCCAGGAGATCCCGGACAAGCAGGTCCTGGGCCGCAAGGACGGCACGATCAAGGACACCTTCTCCCAGGGCCTGACTCTGATCGAGCAGCAGGGCACCCCGCGGGACGAGGCGTGGAAGACCACCGCGGAGCGCATCGAGAAGGCGGTCGGCTGACCGCTCGCCCCCGCGGTCGTCCGGGCCCGCCCGCACCCCGCAGGCGGGCTCGGGGCCGGCTCACACATTCTGTTCCCAGGAAGGAAAAGTCGGGTGGCCACCTCCACCACCAAGGACCTGGAAGGCGGGGAGCCCTCGGGCCCGCCGCCGACGCCGGCCGGCGAGAACGACACCGCCCGGCGGCGCGGCGCGCTGCTGCACCGACTGGACGTCAAGGGCGCGCCGTTCGCGTTCGTCGCACCGTTCTTCGTCGTCTTCGCCGCGTTCAGTTTCTACCCCCTCGTCTACACCTCGTGGATCTCCCTGCACGACGTGGAACTGGCCACTCTCGACGTCATGGAGTGGGTGGCGTTCGACAACTACGTCGAGCTCTGGGGCGATTCACGGTTCTGGAACGCGCTGCGGAACACCATCACCATCGGTGTCATCTCCACGGTGCCGCAACTGCTGATGGCCCTCGGCCTGGCGCACCTCCTCAACTACCGCATGCGCGCTTCGCTGTTCTTCCGCGTGGCCTCGCTGGTCCCGTACGCCACCTCGGTCGCCGCCGCCGCCCTCGTGTTCACCATGATCTTCGAACGCGACTTCGGCATGATCAACTGGGCGCTCGGCGCGGTCGGCATCGACCCGGTGGACTGGGAGGCCGACAAGTGGCCCGCCCAGGTCGCGATCTCCACCATCGTCATCTGGCGCTGGACCGGCTACAACGCGCTGCTCTACCTGGCCGCCATGCAGGCCATCCCCGCCGACCGGTACGAGGCGGCCTCCCTCGACGGCGCCTCCCGGTGGAAGCAGTTCACCCATGTCACCGTCCCGGGCATCCGCTCCACCATCGTCTTCACGATCGTGCTCTCCACGATCGGCGCCACCCAACTGTTCGGTGAGCCGCTGATCTTCGGTCAGGGCCCCAACGGCGTCACCGGCGGGGCGGACAACCAGTACCAGACGCTGGGCCTGCTGCTGTACGAGGAGGGCTGGAAGAACTACCAGATGGGCCGCTCGGCGACCGTCGCCTGGGCGATGTTCCTGCTGCTCGCCCTCGCCTTCGTGGCGCAGCGCCTGATCACGCGCCTGCGTTCCCGTACGTCCTGACCTGGAGTCGTCATGACCATCCACAGTCTCCCGGCCCGGACGGACGCCCCGGACCGGACTCCCGCCGGGAAACCGGTCCGCCGCGGCGGCCGCCGGCTGCTGCGCGAGCGCGCCGGGCGCCAGCACCACGCGGGCCCGCTCGCCTACGTCCTGCTCGCCGTCATGGCGGTGCTGTCGATCTTCCCCCTGTACTGGACGATGGTGGCGGCCTCCACCGACAACACCCGGGTCAGCCAGACGCCACCGCCCTTCCTGCCGGGCCCGAACCTGTTCAGCAACCTCGCCCGGGCCTGGGACGAGGCGGCGATGGGCAAGGCCATGATCAACAGTCTGATCGTGGCCGGGGTGATCGCCCTGTCCACGGTGATGTTCGCGACCCTGGCGGGCTTCGCCTTCGCCAAGCTGCGGTTCAAGGGGCGCAACGCCCTGCTCATGCTGGTGATCGGCACCATGCTGGTGCCGCCGCAGCTCGGCGTCGTACCGCTGTTCATGCTGATGTCCGAGCTGGGCTGGTCGCAGCAGCTGCCCGCCGTCATCTTCCCCACTCTGGTGAGCGCGGTCGGCGTCTTCTTCATGCGGCAGTACCTCTCGGAGGCGCTGCCCGACGAACTCGTCGAGGCCGGACGCGTGGACGGGGCGCACTCGCTGCGGATCTTCTGGAGCATCGTGCTGCCCGTCGCCCGGCCCGCGATGGCCGTCCTGTTCATGATCACGTTCGTGCACGCGTGGAACGACTTCTTCTGGCCCTTCGTGGTGCTCGACATGACCAACCCGACGGTCCCCGTCGCCCTCACCCAGCTCAGCGCGGGCTATGTCCGCGACCAGTCTCTGATCATGGCGGGCGCGTTGCTCGGCACGCTGCCGCTGCTGGCGATGTTCGTCGTCTTCGGCCGCCAGATCGTCAGCGGCATCATGGCGGGCGCCGTCAAGGGCTGACCCGCCACGCCCGGACCGGCCGAGGGCCGCCGGGCCCGCACACCACCCCCAGACCCTCGCGCGCCCACCCCACCACTCGAAAGGACTCACGTGGTCACCGCAGCACAGCAGAGCGCGTCCGCCCCGGACGCCGCCCGCACCTTCGCCCGCACATTCCCCAAGGGGTTCGTCTGGGGTTCCGCGACCGCCTCCTACCAGATCGAGGGCGCCGCCGCCGAGGACGGCCGTACCCTGTCCATCTGGGACACCTACGCCCGCACCCCCGGCCGGGTCCGCAACGGCGACACCGGAGACATCGCCACCGACCACTACCACCGCCGGCGCGAGGACGTCGCCCTCATGGCCGAACTCGGCCTGGGCGCCTACCGCTTCTCCCTGGCCTGGCCCCGGATCCAGCCCACCGGACGCGGTCCCGCCGTCCAGAAGGGCCTGGACTTCTACCGGCGTCTCGTCGACGACCTGCTGGACCGGGGCATCCAGCCCGTCGCCACCCTCTACCACTGGGACCTGCCACAGGAGTTGGAGGACGCCGGAGGCTGGCCCGAGCGCGCCACGGCCGAGCGGTTCGCCGAGTACGCCGCCCTCGCCGCGGACGCCCTCGGCGACCGGGTGAAGACCTGGACCACCCTCAACGAGCCCTGGTGCAGCGCCTTCCTCGGCTACGGCTCCGGAGTGCACGCCCCCGGCCGCACCGACCCGGTCGACGCCCTGCGCGCCGCCCACCACCTCAACCTGGCCCACGGCTTGGCCGTCCAGGAACTGCGCGAACGCGTCGCCGCCGACGCCCGGTGCTCGGTCACGCTCAACATCCACCACGTCCGCCCGCTCACCGACAGCGAGGCCGACGCCGAAGCGGTCCGCCGGATCGACGCGCTCGCCAACCGGGCCTTCACCGGCCCGATGCTGCGGGGCGCCTACCCGGAGGACCTGCTCAAGGACACCACGGCACTGACCGACTGGTCCTTCGTGAAGGACGGCGACCTCCGGCAGATCCACCAGCCGCTGGACTTCCTCGGCGTCAACTACTACACGCCCACCCTGGTCTCCGAGGCCGACGGCAGCGGCACCCACACCTCCGACGGACACGGCAACAGCGCCCACAGTCCCTGGCCGGGCGCCGACCGGGTCGCCTTCCACCAGCCGCCCGGCGACACCACCGCCATGGGCTGGGCCGTCGACCCCACCGGCCTGTACGACCTGCTGCGCCGGCTGGCGTCCGACTTCCCGAAGCTGCCGCTGGTCATCACCGAGAACGGCGCGGCGTTCGACGACTACGCCGACCCCGCGGGACAGGTCAACGACCCCGACCGGATCGCCTACCTGCACGACCACCTGGCCGCCGTCCACCGGGCCATCGCCGACGGCGTGGACGTGCGTGGCTACTTCCTGTGGTCGCTGCTGGACAACTTCGAGTGGGCCCACGGCTACGGCAAGCGCTTCGGCGCGGTCTACGTGGACTACCCGACCGGTACCCGCATCCCCAAGGCCAGCGCCCGCTGGTACTCCGAGGTGGCCCGCAGCGGGGTCCTGCCCGGAGCCTGACCGGACCCGGAGGCGCCGCCGGAGCCGGGGGCCGGTCCACGCACCGGTCCCCCCTCGCTCCGGTCATCAGGGTTGAGGGCGTGGAATGCGGCCGGTACGTCGCCGCAACACTTCTTCGGGGAAACCCGAAACATTCGAGTTCTCCTTGCGCGCCCCTTCACGCCTCCTTGGGCGGAGCCGTGCTCTGCCGTACCACCAGGTGTGTCGCCAGCTCTATGCGCTGGGCGGCCGTGCCGGGTGCGTCCGGGCGGAGCAGCATCCGGGCGGCCTCCTCGGCCATGTGCCGCAGCGGCTGGTGGACCGTGGTGAGCGGCGGACTCGACCACTGCGCCGGCGGTACATCGTCGTAGCCGACCACCGACAGGTCCTCGGGCACGCGCATGCCCTTGACCCGCGCCGCCTCCAGCACGCCCAGCGCCTGGAGGTCGCTGCCCGCGAAGATCGCTGTCGGACGGTCGGGCCCCTCCAGCAGGTCCATGGCGTGCTCGAAGCCGCCCTGCACGTGGAAGTCGCCGAATCGCATCAGGCGTGGGTCGGTCTCCAGGCCCGCCATCGCCATGGCCGAGCGGTAGCCGTCGAGACGGGCCAGCGAGCACAGCATGTCCCCGGGGCCGGTGATGATCGCGACCCGCTCGTGACCGAGGTCGGTCAGATGGCGGGTGGCGGCGAGGCCGCCGGCCCAGTTGGCGGAGCCGACCGAGGGCACGTCCGGGTCGGGGTCGCCCGCCGGGTCGATGACGACGAAGGGGATGGCCGCCGCCCTGAGCCGGCGCTTGACGTCCTCGGGGAGTGCGGAGAAGACCAGCACGACGCCCAGCGGCCTGCGTTGCAGCACACCCGGGAGCCATTCCGGCGCGGGCGTGTGCCGGGTGCCGCTCTCGGTGAGCGCCACCGTCGCGCGGTTCTCCCTGGCGACGTTCTCCACGCCCCTGATCAGCTCCATCGACCAGATGCTGTCCAGTTCGTGGAAGACGAGCTCGATGAGCGGGGAGCGGGACGTCGGCTGCCCGCGTCGGCGGTAGCCGTGGTCCTCCAGGAGCTGCTCCACCTTGGCTCGCGTCGAGCGGGAGACATCCGAACGGCCGTTGAGGACCTTCGAAACTGTCGGCATCGAAACGCCGGCCTCTTTCGCGACCGTGGCCAGGGTGACTCTGCCGCTCGCCTCGTCTTCATGGTGCATACCCGCAGGATAGGCCACCGCGCCTCGATAACGGTTTGGGTGAGTACCGGCTCGACCGTTGACCGAACCCCAGGCCTGACCTACTGTCCCACGGCATGGACTTTCGGTGACAGTGCCGAAACTTTCGAAAGGCGAACGATGAAGACACGTGCGCGCTTGCCCAGACTGGTCGCCTGCGGTGCGACGCTCGCCCTGGCACTGAGCCTCTCGGCCTGCGGTGACGGGAACGGCGGGGCGTCGCAGGGCGACGGCAAGATCCATGTCCTGGTCTACGGGGACGCCACCAACAAGGTCGAGAAGCGGATCGTCGACACGTTCAACAAGACGTCCGACGTCAAGGTCGTCCTCGACACCATCCCCGGTGCGGACTACCAGAAGAAGCTTCAGACGATCATCAGCACCCCGCAGGCCCCGGACGTCTTCTTCAACTGGGGCGGCGGCAGCATCAAGCCGTTCGTCAAGGCCGATCTGCTGTTGCCGCTGGACGACTTCATCGAGAAGAACCCGGACCTGGAGAGCAAGTTCCTGCCGTCCGTCTTCAACAACGCCGTCGTCAACGGCCAGCCGTACGGCATCCCGATGCGCGGTACCCAGCCGGTTTTGCTCTTCCACAACAAGAAGGTCCTGGACGAGGCGGGCGTCAAGCCGCCGAAGACCTGGGACGAGCTGCTCGACGCGGTCGGGAAGCTCAAGGACGCGGGCGTCACGCCGATCGCGCTCGGCGGCGGCGACATCTGGCCGACGCAGATGTGGTTCCAGTACCTCTTCGACCGCGTGGCCGGCCCCGGGCTGTTCGAGAAGGCCGTCGGTGGCGACAAGAGCGCCTGGGAGAGCGCGGACAGCAAGAAGGCCCTGGGCATGATCAGGGAGCTCGTCGACGCCGGCGCCTTCGGCAAGAACTACGACTCCGTCAAGTACACCAACGGCGGCTCGGTCCAGTTGGTGGCCTCGGGCAAGGCCGGCTTCGAGCTGATGGGCTCCTGGTACTACTCGCAGCAGTTGACGGACCACAAGGCGTTCGCCGAGAAGGGCCTCGGTTACACCGCCTTCCCGACCGTCGAGGGCGGCAAGGGCGACCCGGCCAACGTCGCCGGCAACACCAACAACTACTACTCGGTGATGAAGAAGACCAAGCACCCCGAGGCCGTCGCCGAGTTCCTGAAGCTCATGTACTCCGACGAGTTCGTCAAGGCGCAGTTGGACATCGGCAACCTGCCGACCACGACCAACACCGCCAATCTCATCGACGGTTCGGCCACCCCCGAGTACTCGCGCTTCCAGTACGACCTGGTCGCCGACGCCCCGTCGTTCCAGCTGTCCTGGGACCAGGCGTACCCGCAGAAGGCGAGCTCGGACATGCACAAGGCCGTCCAGCAGTTCTTCAACGGACAGCTCGACGCGGACGGCTTCATCAAGGCCATGCAGGCCCTCCCCACCGAATGAACGGCTCATGACCACTCAGATCACGAGCGCTCAGCCCGCCGCCGGACCCCGCAAGGGGTCCCGGCGGCGGCCGTCCGCCTCGTCCGCAACGACGGTGGGCCGCCCCGGCTTCGCCTGGGCGCTGCCCGCCGCAGTGTTCTTCACCCTCTTCGCGATCGTCCCGCTGATCATGGTGGCCGTGCTGTCCTTCATGAGCTGGGACGGGATCGGCTCGCCCGAGTTCGTCGGCACGGCCAACTGGTCGCGCCTGATGGACGACCCGGTGATGTTCAAGAGCATCTGGCTGACCCTGCTGCTGACCGTGCTCGGCGTGGTCCTCCAGACCCCGCTGAGCATCATGCTCGGCGTCTGGGCCGCCGGACACCAGCGCAACCGGGCCGTGCTGTCCGTCATCTACTTCATCCCGCTGCTGCTGTCCGCCACGGCCGTCTCCGTGCTCTGGCGGGCGCTGCTCGACCCCAACTTCGGCATCCCCGCCGACGCCACCTGGCTGTTCGGCGACGGAAACCTCTTCGGTGAACAGGCCACCGCCATCGGGGTGCTCGCGTTCGTCAGCACCTGGCAGTTCACCCCCTTCCACACGCTGATCTACCAGGGCGCCGCCCGCGCGATCCCCCAGGTGCTCTACCAGGCCGCGGAGATCGACGGGGCGGGCCGCTACCGGCAGTTCTTCCACATCACCCTGCCGCAGCTGCGCAACGCGATGATCACCTCGATGATCCTGATGATCGTCGGCGGCCTGACCACCTTCGAGACGGTCCTCATCCTGACCCAGGGCGGACCCGGCACCGACACCACCATCAGCGCCTACTACATGTACGACAAGGCGTTCAAGAGCTTCGACTACGGCACCGGCTCCGCGATCGCCCTGGTCCTGGTCGTCGCGGCCACGATCATCTCGCTGATCGTCGTCCGGGTCTCCGGCTACGACAAGATGCGCAGCACCATGGAGGGTTCGTCATGAGGCGCCGCCCCAACTACCTGGCCGGCGCCGGCTCGCTCCTCTGGCTCTTCCTGGTCGGTCTGCCGCTGTACGTGCTGCTCGCCGCGACGTTGCGCACCCGCCAGGACTACGCCGAGAACGGCCCGGTCTCCCTCCCGGACAGCTTCACCCTGGACAACTACACCGGCGCCTTCGCATCGGGCTTCGACCAGTACTTCTTCAACACGCTCGTCGTCACCGCCTGTGTGATCGGCATCGTGCTGCTGCTGGTCCCGCCGCTCGCCTACGCGATCGTCCGCAGCCGCGGGCGGACCACGTCGGCGATCTTCCGGCTGTTCCTGCTCGGCCTCGCCGTCCCCGCCCAGGCCGTCATCGTGCCGATGTTCTACCTGATCAGCGAAGCCGGGCTGTACGACAACCTGCTGGGCGTCATCCTGCCCACGGCCGCGTTCTGCCTGCCCATGTCGGCGCTGATCCTCAGCGGCGCCATGCGCGACATCTCCGCGGAGTTGTACGAGGCCATGGCCATGGACGGCGCCACCCCGCGGCGCATGTTCTTCCAGCTCGTCCTGCCACTGTCCCGCGGCGGACTGTCCACCATCGTGGTCTTCTCCGCACTCCAGGCCTGGAACGGCTTCCTGTTCCCGCTCGTCCTGACCCAGTCCGACTCCTCCAAGGTCGTCACCCTGGGTCTGTACAACTTCCAGACCGAACACGGCATCGACATCCCCGGTCTGCTGGGAGCCGTGGTGCTGTCCATGGTGCCCATCCTGCTCGTCTACCTGTTCGCCCGTCGCGCCCTGGTCCAGGGCCTGATGGGTGTCGGAGGAAAGTGACTACCGACGTGGCCGTAGAGACCACCCCCGAAATCCCCCTCTGGAACGACCCCGACCTCCCCGTCGCCGCCAGAGTCGACGCACTCGTCGGCGCGATGACCCTGGACGAGAAGATCGCCCAGCTGTACGGCGTATGGGTCGGCGCGTCCGCCAACGGCGGCGAAGTGGCCCCCCACCAGCACGACATGGAGGAGGCCGTCGACCTCGACGCCCTGCTGCCCATGGGACTGGGCCAGTTGACCCGCCCCTTCGGCACCGCCCCCGTCGACCCGGCGCTCGGCGCGCTCTCCCTGCTGCGCACCCAGTCCCGGATCACCTCGGCGAACCGCTTCGGCATCCCCGCCGTCGCGCACGAGGAGTGCCTGGCCGGCTTCGCCGCCTGGGGCGCCACCGCCTACCCCGTCCCGCTGTCCTGGGGCGCCACCTTCGACCCCGGTGCCGTACGCCGGATGGCCGCCGCCATCGGCCGCGACATGCGCTCCGTCGGCATCCACCAGGGCCTCGCGCCCGTCCTCGACGTGGTCCGCGACGCCCGCTGGGGCCGGGTCGAGGAGACCATCGGCGAGGACCCCTACCTCGTCGGCACCATCGGCACCGCGTACGTCCAGGGCCTGGAGTCCGCCGGGATCGTCGCCACCCTCAAGCACTTCGTCGGCTACTCGGCCTCCCGCGCCGGACGCAACCTCGCCCCCTCGCCCATGGGCGCCCGCGAACGGGCCGACGTCCTGCTCCCGCCCTTCGAGATGGCGATCCGCGAGGGCGGCGCCCGCTCGGTCATGCACTCCTACACGGACACCGACGGCATCCCCGCCGCCGCCGACGAGAGCCTGCTGACCGGACTGCTCCGCGACACCTGGGGCTTCGACGGCACCGTCGTCGCCGACTACTTCGGCATCGCCTTCCTCAAGACCCTGCACGGCATCGCCGGCGACTGGGCGGAGGCCGCGGGCGCCGCGCTGAAGGCCGGCGTCGACATCGAACTGCCCACCGTCAAGACGTTCGGCGCGCCGCTCGCCGAAGCCGTCGCCGACGGCCGCGTCCCGGAGGAGGTCATCGACCGCGCCCTGCGCCGCGTCCTGACCCAGAAGGCGGTGCTCGGCCTGCTCGACCCGGACTGGAACCCGGTGCCACCCGCCCTCGACGGCGCCGACCCGGACGACCCCGACGCCCTGCGCGGCACGATCGACCTGGACGGTCCCGAGAACCGCGAACTGGCCCGCGAGATCGCCGAGAAGGCGGTCGTCCTCCTCACCAACGACGGCACCCTGCCCCTCACCCGGCCCCGCCGCATCGCCCTGGTCGGCCCCAACGCCGCCGAGGGCACCGCCGTACTGGGCTGCTACTCCTTCCCCCAGCACGTGGGCGTGCAGCACCCGGACGTCCCGGTCGGGATCGACCTACTCACCCTGCACGACACCCTGACCGCCGAGTTCCCCGACGCCGACATCACGGTCGCCCGCGGCACCGGCGTCGACGACGGCGACCTCTCCGGCCTTGGTGAGGCGGTGGACGCGGCCCGGGAGGCGGACCTCGTCATCGCCGTCCTCGGCGACCGCGCGGGCCTGTTCGGCCGCGGCACCAGCGGCGAGGGCTGCGACGCCGAGTCCCTCGCCCTGCCCGGCGCCCAGCAGCACCTGCTCGACGCACTGCTCGACTCCGGCACGCCGGTGGTGACCGTCCTGCTCGCCGGGCGGCCCTACGCGCTCGGCCGCGCCGCCGCCGAGTCCGCGGCGATCGTGCAGTCCTTCTTCCCCGGGGTCGCCGGCACCCAGGCGATCGCCGGGGTGCTGAGCGGCCGAACCAACCCCTCCGGCCGGCTCCCGGTCAGCGTGCCGCGCGGCCCGGGCTCCCAGCCGACCACCTACCTCGGCGCCCGCCTCGCCCAGCTCAGCGAGGTGTCCAACATCGACCCGACCCCGGCGTTCGGCTTCGGCCACGGCCTGACGTACACGGAGTTCGCCTGGGGCGACCTCACCGTGGACGAGCGTGAGGCCCCGACGGACGGCGAGTTCACCCTCGCCCTCACCGTCCGCAACACCGGCGAACGGTCCGGCACCGAGGTCGTCCAGCTCTACCTGCACGACCCGGTCGCCTCCGTCGTCCAGCCGGTGCAGCGCCTCGTCGGCTACACCCGGGTCGAACTGGAGCCGGGCAAGGCTTGCCGCGTCCGCGTCACGGTCCCCGCCGACGTGGCCTCCTTCACCGGCCGCGCCGGCCACCGGATCGTCGAACCGGGCGACCTGGAACTCCGCCTCGCCGTGTCGAGCACCGACCCCCGCCTGACGGCGACGGTCACCCTGACCGGCCCGGAACGCCGGGTCGACCACACCCGCCGCTTCCACGCGGCCCTCACCCAGGAGCCGGCCCCGGAAGGGTGAGCCGGACCTGACACGACCCGGCCGGCCCGGACCGCACGCGCGGTCCGGGCCGAGGGCACTGTCACCTTCGACTACGGCGCCGCGTACAAGCGCGGCCGCAGGGTCGCCGACGGGCGCTTGCCCGGCGTCCACCACCTGATGCGCAAGAACGACGACACCGAGTACGACGGGCGGGGCACCTTCCCCGACGCGAACACCCTGCGAGTCTTCCTCGGCGACAGCCGCACCGAGACGCTCACCTTCGACCACTGCGTGATCGCCGCCGGCGCCACCCGCCTGCTCCCCGGTACGGGGCTGAGCGACCGGATCGTCACCCTGGAGGACACCGACGCTCGGTGCGGCGGGGCTGTCAACGAGATGAGCATGCGGGAGGTGCCCCGTACACCGAGGGCCGAGGGGATCACCGGGGACACCGTTGCCACTCCTTGCGTCGGAGCGAGCCGAGGTGTCTCCCTCGCGCCGGTCAAGTGAGGGCTACTGCGTTCGTGGGTGCACCGACGCCACTCGCGTGGTGAGGCACCTACCCGACGTCTCCTCGGGCTGCCATGTCGATCAGGCCCATGAAACCGGTCGGCGAAGTGGCTTGCACCGCCACCTTTCCGTCGAGTTCCTTCCCGCTGTGTGACCTATGTGCAACGAATCGGGGGACCCTCTTCCCTTTTCGGCTTCCCACCCACGAAGATCTCCGCCCGAGTCACGGATCAGCCGTCAGACGACTCTGTTCGCACGCATGGTGAACAGCCGTCCGAAGAGGAAGCGAGACGAACCATGGTCGGGGACGTCCACACCGAGCGGGACGCCGAGGTGCTCGAGGGTGACACCTGGCTGGCGCGGGTTGCGTTGCGGTTCACCGCCTTCACCGAGAGATGGCTTCCGGACGCCTTCGGGTTCGTCCTCGTCGGCACGTTCCTCATCTTCGCTCTGGGGCTCGCGACGGGGGAGAGCCCCACCACCCTCGTGGACGCGTGGGGCGAGGGCTTCTGGTCGCTGATCCAGTTCACCCTGCAGATGGCGATGATCATCATCGGCGGATACGCGGTCGCCGTGTCCGCTCCGGTCGCCCGGCTGATCGCCCGCATGGCGCAGATCCCCAAGTCGCCGCGTGCGGCGATCGCGTTCACCGCCGCGGTGGCGATGATCAGCTCCTACCTCAACTGGGCGTTCAGCCTGATCTTCACCGCTATCCTGGCGAAGGAGATCGCCCGCGTCGTCCGCGGCGTCGACTACCGGGCGCTCGGCGCCATGGCGTTCCTCGGGCTCGGCACGGTGTGGGCCCAGGGGCTGTCGGGTTCCGCGGCACTGCAGGTGGCCAGCCCGGCCTCCAGCCCGGAAGCCGTGCAGGAAATCATCGCCGAGGGACGGAGCGGCGAGGGAATCATCCCGCTCACCGAAACGATCTTCACCTGGCAGAGCGTGCTGGCGACCTTCGTCGTCTTCGTGGTGGCGGTCGTCATGGCCTGGTTCCTCGCCCCCTCGCCTGCCCGCGCCAAGACCGCCCAGGAGATGGGGATCGAGCTGCGTCCGCTTCTGGCGGAGAAGGACGGGAAGGAGGACGCGGCCTCCGGCTCCACCGGGTCGCGTCCCGGAGACTGGCTGGAGCGCAGCCCACTGCTCACCGTCCTGGTCGGGGTCCTGGGTCTGTGGTATCTGGTGCGCCACTTCACGAGCGTCGAGGGGAACCCGGTCGCGGCGATCGACCTCAACACGGTCAACCTCGTCCTGATCCTGCTGGCGCTCTGCCTCCACTGGCGCCCGATCCGCATGGTCGAGGCGGTTCGGCGGGGGACTCCCGCGGCGTCCGGGGTCCTGCTGCAATTCCCCTTCTACGGCGGCATCTTCGGCATGATCGCATTCACCGGCCTGTCCAAGCAGATCGCCGGCTGGATGGTGAGTGTTTCCAACGAGCTGCTCTTCCCGCCGCTCATCGCGGTCTACTCGGCGGTACTGGGTGTCTTCGTCCCCAGCGGCGGCAGCAAGTGGGTCATC
This sequence comes from Streptomyces sp. NPDC050388, assembly GCF_040655635.1. Taxonomy (NCBI): domain Bacteria; kingdom Bacillati; phylum Actinomycetota; class Actinomycetes; order Kitasatosporales; family Streptomycetaceae; genus Streptomyces; species Streptomyces sp. NPDC050388. The sequence goes on along the minus strand of NZ_JBFAKH010000016.1, from coordinate 90,952 downwards.
GAGGCTCCCTACGTGATGGAGGCGGCGAACCAGCTGCACATCAACCAGGGGTGGATGGTGGTCGTCTACGACCTCGGTGAGGCGTCGGCGAACCTGCTGCAGCCGTTCTGGATGCTTCCGACGCTGGCGGTGCTGGGCCTCAAGGCCCGGGACATCATGGGATACACGTTCGCGATGTTCCTCGCCTGCTTCCCCGTGGTGCTGATCGTGGTCACCGTCCTCGCGCAGACCCTGCCGTTCCCGTGACCACATCGCACGCGCGGCACGCCGGACCAGCCGGCCGAGCCGGCTTGACGTCCCCGGCGACTTGACGATCTACAGGAGCTTCAGAGTCAAGGTGAAGGTGGGGGACCCGCCCCGCCCATTGACGTGCGAAAAGGCCCTCGACCTGGAAAGAGGGGAGGCGAGGTGACCGGTGGCGGGCCGGAGGGTACCGGGCCGCCACCGGAGGGGAGGTCGTGACAAGAGCCGGAGCGTCACGGCCTCGGGCGCGGTGGGTCAGGTCCGGTCCCGCCCCAGGCCCGCGACGAACCCGGACCATGCGCTCCGCGCGAAGGCGAGCCGGGGGCCGCCGTGCTCCTTGGAGTCCCGTACGCGTATGACGGTCGCGTCGGGGGCGACTTCGACGCACTCGCCGCCTTCGTCGCCGCTGTAGCTGCTCTTCAACCAGGTGAGCTGTGCGGGCTGTTCGGTGTTCACGGGTCTCCCGGCATCTTCTCGGTGAGGCACAGGGACCCGCGCGGGGCGAGCTCCTGCCCTCGGACGCTGCCATGTTTCGCGGCCAGGACACATACCTCCTCCTGGTCGGTGATGAGGCGGCTGATGTGCTGGACCTCCAGTGTCCGCCGCTGCCGCAAGGTTTTCCTCATCTGCGTCCGGACCTGGCGCGACGTCGGCGAACTCCCTCCTTCAGTTGCCGGAGGGACAGGCGTTTTCCCCGCGGTGATCAAGCAAGCGGACCTGATCTTTGCGCTCGACGAAGCCGACTGTCCTCGGCGGCCCTACCCCCGCTGACTTTCGGCGACCAGTGCTCGTTCGTGGCACTCCCCTCAGAAGCGAACTTCACCTTCGAGATCCCCCGGGCGAAGAAACCGTCCTGAACGTTATGGGCCAGCATGGACACGGCTGCTCGTCAAGAAGCCCCGGGTCTGGGCGACCGACGTGAAGCACCGCCAGAACTTGCTTCCGTGACCCTCCGCGACCACTCCCCAAGATCTGTGCCAGAACCACGTTTCGACAGCGCCGGTACTCGGCGGCACCCGACAGGCCTTCAGGCAGGCCCGGACACGTGCTCGTATCCGTTGCCGTCAGCCGGTGCGGCGGGAGCGGGCCAGAGCCAGCCAGCCGCAGACCGCGGCGATCAGCCCCAGCACCAGGGCCAGAGCGCCACCGACCACTCCGTTGCCGGTGCCGGGACCGCCGTCGGCGACGGCCAGATTCAGTGCGCCGATGACCATGCCGGCCAGCCCCGCCACCAGGGCCGCGCCGGCCCTGTTCCTCCTGTTTCCGGTGCCGATACGACCGGCGGAGCGGGCCAGGGCCAGCCCACCGAGGACCACGCCGGCCAGCGCCACGAGCGCGGCCGTGGTACCCACCAGTCGACCGGTGGTCAAGCTGTAAACGTCGACGGCGGCCGACTGGGCCGAGACGTGCGCGGCCGCTGGTGGGGCAAGCCCGATGCCTCCGAGCGCGGCGGCCGCGGCGGCGGCGAGCAGGCGACGAACAGACATTCAAGGTACTCCTTCTCTTCCTGCGACTGGGCGTCGCCTGAGCATGTCTGCCGGCCTCACCCACGGTCGTCCGGCGGACGCAGACACTTCGCACTGCCGCCGATGCGGCATCCGGCTGCCACGGACGGTGCAGGAGGCGCGAAGGTACTGCGCGTGCGGTAGCCGGCCGCTCGTTCCCGAGGGGGACTCGCCCGTGGTGGCAGCCAGCTAGGGTGCGCGCATGAGTGCAGGGGAGTCCGGCGTTCGGGCCCGGTTCGGAGACTGGGCCCTCGCTGTCGGCGTGGTGGCAGTGCTGCTGGTCACCGGGCTGTCCGGACAGCGTGCCGCCACGGACTTCGCCTTGCTCGGGTACGCGCTGCTGACGATCGGCGGGCTGGCGCTGGGCGCACGCCGCCGGGCTCCGGTTGTCGTCCTGGCCGTCACCGGGCTGTGCGCGGTGGGGTACCAGGCGGTCGGTTTCGACGTGCCCGCCGTCGCGTACCTGTTCGCGGTGTACGCGGCCGTACGGGCGGGACACCGCACCGTCACGGTGGCGGTGAGCGTGGTCGTGCTGGCCTTGCTGCCGCTCGCGGCCCTGGCCTCGGGACTGCACGACACGGGCGAGGTGTTCGCGCAGGCCCGAGGCGCCCTCGAAATCGCCTGGCTGGTCGCGGCCGGTGCCGCAGGAGAGGCGCTGCGGCAGGCCGAGCGGCGGGCGGACGAGGCCGAGCGCACCCGGGAGGAGACCGCGCGGCGCCGCGCCGACGAGGAACGGCTCCGTATCGCCCGGGAGCTGCACGACTCGCTCACCCACCAGATCTCGGTCATCAAGGTGCAGGCGGAGGTCGCCGTGCACGTGGCCCGCAGGCGGGGCGAGGAGGTGCCGCCTTCCCTGCTGGCGATCCAGGAGGCCGGGCGCGAGGCGAGCCGGGAGCTGCGCGCGACGCTGGAGGCGTTGCGTGACGACGACACGGTCCCGCCGCGCGGGCTCGACGATGTCCCGGAACTGGTGGAGTGGGCCCGTACGTTCGGCCTGGACACGACACTGACGATCGCGGGACAGCGACACGATGTGTCGGCTGCGGTGAACCGGACCGTCTACCGGATCGTTCAGGAGTCGCTCACCAACGTTGCCCGGCATGCGGACGCGGCCACGGCGTCGGTCCGGATCGACTGCCGTCCGGACGCCCTCGTGATACGCGTCGACGACGACGGCAAGGCGACGCCGGCCACCGCCCCGGTACCCGGCCTCGGGCTGCTCGGCATGCGCGAACGCGTCACCGCCCTCGGCGGCCGGCTGCGGGCCGAACCACGCGGCGAAGGCGGCTTCACCATCCAAGCTGAACTCCCCGTGGACCGGACGTCATGATCCGTGTCCTGCTGGTCGACGACCAGCCGCTCATCCGCAGCGGATTCCGCGCCCTTCTCGATCTCGAGGACGACATCGAGGTGGTGGCCGAGGCCGCCGACGGCAGCGAGGGCCTGGAGCTCGCCAAAGAGCACCTGCCCGATGTTGCGCTCGTCGACATCCAGATGCCGGTCATCGACGGCATCGAGGCGACCCGGCGCATCGCCGCGGACCCGGCCCTGGCCGGGGTGCACGTCGTCATCCTGACCAACTACGGTTTGGACGAATACGTCTTCGACGCGCTGCGCGCCGGCGCTGCCGGATTCCTGGTCAAGGACGTCCTGCCGGAAGACTTCCTGCACGCCGTACGCGTCGCCGCCCGTGGCGATGCCCTGCTGGCACCCTCGATCACCCGCAGACTGATCAACCGGTACGTCACCCAGCCGCTGCCCACCGGCACCGACACGGGGCTGGAAGAGCTGACCACCCGCGAACGCGAGGCTGTTGTCCTGGTCGCGCGGGGCCTGTCCAACGACGAGATCGCCGGCCACATGGTGATCAGCCCGCTGACTGCGAAAACCCACATCAACCGGGCCATGGCCAAGCTCCAGACCCGTGACCGGGCCCAACTCGTGGTCCTCGCCTACGAATCCGGCCTGGTAGCCCCACATAGCCCTTGACCCTGCGTTACGCACACCAAGGCCGTCTTGAGTGGCAAGGGCGCGCTCAACGTCTCCACCTGCCCTGGATCCCGAGCACCTGCGCTTCTGGCGCCTCCAGCAGGCCGCCGGACGCCTTGGCCGGGGTGCCGTCGTTTCCCGTGAACATCGAGCACGATGGGGTTCGAGCGCTTCCCGAAGAACCGAACATCCGCTGTCGCCACCCGTGAACAGAGCCAGCCGGGACGACATCGACGGCACGGTCCACGGGAACCGACGGAATGCCGTTGCTGCTGCTCTTTGACACCACGCCGGGTGATGCGGGCAACACGATCCGTATCGGAGAGCATCTCGAAGCTGTTGCAGAGGAGGCACTCAGCAGAGTCGGCGCTTGTGAGTGCGGACCGGAAAGCAGCCGCTACGCATGCCTGCGGACCTTCCAGAACGAGCGCTTCCACGAATCGCCGAGCCATCGGGAAGCCGTAGCACTCCTTCACGCCCTGACCGGAGGCCACGGCCTCGGGCCTTGCGCCGACCGCCGTGTCCTGCCGTGGAGCAAGACGTGTGGCGGGCTGTCGAGGGGGCACTGAGACTGGGGGGAACGGCGTCTGGAGATGGGTGGGTCATGCACACCGTCGAGGAAACGATCGAGGTCGCGGTCCCGGTGCGGACCGCGTACGACGCATGGACGCAGTTCAAGAGCTTTCCCCGGTTCATGACCGGGGTGCGGCGGGTCGACCAGATCAGGCCGACCGTCACCCGGTGGGTCGTCGGCGTCGGACCCGTGCGCCGTGAGGTCGAGATCGAGATCGTGGAGCAGGTGCCCGACTCGCATCTGGTCTGGCGGAGTCTCGAGCGGCGGCCCTCCCACCGCGGCGAGGTGTCGTTCCGGAGCAGCATGACGGGCACGACGGAGATCACCGTGCGGGTGCGGACCGAGGCGCACGGCGCCACCGGTGTGCTCGCCGCCGTCCCCGGGGTGACCCGCCGTGTGGTGCGGTCCGGGCTTCAACACTTCAAGACGTACATCGAGGGTATGGGGGACGCAAGCGGGGCCTGGCGCGGGACCATCCGCAACGGACATGTGCAGCCCATGGAACCGAAACCGTCCAGAAGCCAGGTGCCCTGCTGGCCCGTCGGCTGAATCCACGGACGGGAAGAGTTCACGCGAGAGGCAAGCCGATGAAGAAGCCCCCCGGCGAAGAGCCGAAGGAGGCGCTCACCACGACCCCGCCCCAGAAGTGGGCCGCGGGAGTCCCCGCGGTGGTGCACGCCCTGGAGTACTCCCTGGAGCAGACGTCCCCCGGGCGCGTCGGCGAGACGCTGCTGACCATGAACCAGGTGGACGGCATCGACTGCCCCGGCTGCGCCTGGGCCGACCCCGCCCCGGGGAAACGGCACCGCAACGAATACTGCGAGAACGGTGCCAAGCACATCACCGACGAGGCGACCGGGCGGCGGATCACCGCCGAATTCTTCCGCACCCACCCGGTCTCCGAGCTGGGCCGGCGCTCCGACATGTGGCTCAACCAGCAGGGCCGGCTCACCGAACCGATGGTCAAACGGCCGGGGTCCGACACCTACGAGCCGATCAGCTGGCATGACGCCTTCGGCCTGCTCGCCGAGGAGCTGACCGCGCTCGACTCCCCCGACGAGGCCGTCTTCTACACCTCGGGCCGGGCCAGCAACGAGGCCGCCTTCGTCCTGCAGCTCTTCGCCAGGGCGTTCGGCACCAACAACCTGCCCGACTGCAGCAACCTGTGCCACGAGTCCAGCGGCTTCGCCCTGCACGAGACGCTGGGCACGGGCAAGGGAACGGTCAGCCTCCAGGACCTCCACCACACCGACCTGATCTTCCTGGTGGGTCAGAACCCCGGCAGCAACCACCCGCGCATGCTGTCCGCACTGGAGGAGGCCAAACGCAACGGTGCCCGCATCATCGCGGTGAACCCGCTGCCGGAAACCGGACTGAGGCGGTTCAAGAACCCGCAGAAGGCGCGCGGCGTCATCGGTCCCGGAACCCAGATCGCCGACCGTTTCCTGCACATCCGCCTCGGCGGCGACATGGCCCTGTTCCAAGGCCTGAACCGGCTGCTGCTCGAGGCCGAGGACGCCCGGCCGGGGCAGGTGCTGGACCACGACTTCATCCGCGCCCACACCACCGGCTTCGACGAGTTCGCCGCACACGTGCGCGCCGTCGACTGGCAGGACGTCACCGCCGCGACCGGCCTGACCCGTGAGGAGATCGAGCAGGTCCGGGACGAGGTGCTGCGCAGCCGGCGCGTCATCGTCTGCTGGGCCATGGGCATCACCCAGCACAAGCACGCCGTCCCCACCATCCGCGAGTTCGTGAACTTCTTGATGCTGCGCGGCAACCTGGGCAGGGCGGGCACCGGTGCCTGTCCGGTCCGGGGGCACAGCAATGTGCAGGGCGACCGCACCATGGGCATCTGGGAGCGGATGCCGGACTCGTTCCTCGACGCGCTCCAGCGGGAGTTCGGCTTCGACCCGCCGCGCGCCCACGGACTGGACTCCGTGAACTCGATCAGGGCGATGCGCGAGGGCCGCATCAAGGTCTTCCTCGGCCTGGCCGGCAACTTCGTCCGGGCCGTCCCGGACAGCGCGGTCACCGAGGACGCCATGCGCAGGTGCCGGCTGACCGCCCACATCTCGACCAAGCTCAACAGGTCGCACACCGTGTGCGGCGACACCGCGCTGATCCTGCCGACCCTCGGCCGCACCGAACGGGACATCCAGGCCCACGGGGAACAGTTCGTCACCGTCGAGAACTCGATGAGCGAGGTGCACACCTCCCGTGGCCGCCTGAGGCCGGCCTCCCCCCTGCTGCTCAGCGAGGTCGCCATCCTGTGCCGGCTCGCCCGCCGCACCCTCGACGGCCGCGTCGACGTCCCCTGGGAGCAGTTCGAGGGGGACTACGGGGCCATCCGTGACCGGATCTCCCGCATCGTGCAGGGGCTGCACGACTTCAACCGGCGCGTGGTCCGCCCCGGCGGCATCCAACTGCCGAACCCGGTCAACGAGGGCGTGTTCCACACCGCTGCCGACAAGGCCCTGTTCACCCGCAACACCGGGGAGACGCCGGGCGTCCCCGAGGGACACCTGCTGCTGCAGACCCTGCGCTCGCACGACCAGTGGAACACCGTTCCCTACACCACCGACGACCGTTACCGGGGCATCCACGGGAGCCGCCGGGTGGTCCTCGTCAACCCGGGCGACCTGGCGGAACTCGGCCTGACCGAGGGACAGTGGGTGGACCTGGTCGGCGTGTGGACGGACGACACCGAGCGCCGCGCCGAGGACTTCAAGGTGGTTCCGTACCCGACCGCACGGGGCTGTGCCGCCGCGTACTACCCGGAGACCCAGGTCCTGGTACCGCTCGACAGCGTCGCCGAGATCAGCAACCAGCCGGCGTCGAAGGCCGTCGTCGTCCGCCTGGAGCCCACCGCCCCCCGCTTGGGCACCGCCGCGCGCTGATCCACGACGGATCCACGGATCCGTGGCCGAGCGCGTGCGGTCGGGCCTTCACGCGGCGGCGAACCGGTCGAGTGCCGCGATGGTCAGCGCGGCGATCGCCGGGCGCAGGGCGCTGCCGATGTGCGGGGCGAAGTGCGGGGAGTGGTTCGGGGCCGGCGATGGTGCGGCGTCCGGTCCGTCGGACGTGGTCCCGTCGGACGTGGTCCGGCGCCATGTGTCCGGGTCTGCCACGCCCAGCATCCAGTAGACCAGCGGGATTCCGCGCTCCCCGTGGATCGCGGCTCCGGCGTCCCCGAACAAGGGGAAATCCTCGGTGGCCATCGATCCCGGCCAGGGCAGCACCCGTGCGGGCCCCAGGAGTCCCGTGTGGGCCCGCCGTATCGAGTCGGTGGTGTGGGGGTCGCACCACAGGGCCGCCGAGCGGGAGGCGACGGTCACCTCGGGTTCCCGGGGCGCGCCCGCCGCGGCGCTCTCGGCGCGCACGATGCGGCGCACCGCGGCCAGCGCCCGGTCCAGGGACGCATCGCCGGCCGCGCGGACCGCGACGCCGAGCACGGCGTGGTCCGGTATGACGTTGGCGGCCGTTCCGGCCCGCACGGTCCCCACGGTCAGCGTCACCTGGTCGGCGGGTGCGGTCTCGCGGGCGACGACGTTCTGGAGCCGGGTGACGACGGCTGCCGCGGTGACGACCGGATCCACCGCCAGGTGCGGGGTGGCGACGTGACCGCCGCGTCCGTGCAGCACCACGTCGAGCACCGCGCCGGCCGCCGCCATCGGCGCCCGGTCCGTCGCGTGCGCGACGGTGCCGGAGGGCATCGGCGCGGCATGCTGGGCGAGGACGGCATCAGGTCTGCCGAACCGTTCGTACAGGCCGTCGCGCAGCATGGCCCCGGCCCCGGCCAGCGTCTCCTCGGCCGGCTGCCCCACCACCAGCAGGGTGCCCCGCCACCGGTCGGACAGACGGGCGAGCAGGTCCGCGGCACCGGCCGCCGCGGCCAGGTGCAGGTCGTGGCCGCACGCGTGCATGGCGTCGTTGCGGCTGGCGTACGGCAGCCCGGACCGCTCGCGCATCGGGAGCGCGTCCAGCTCGGCCCGCAGCAAGACGCGGGGGCCGTCCCCGTTGCGGAGCACCCCGACGACGCCGTGGCCGCCCACCCCGTGGGTGAGCTCGCAGCCGGCCGCCGCGAGGCGCAAGCCGAAGCGGTCCGCGGTGCGGGCCTCCTCTCCGGACACCTCCGGGTGCGCGTGCAGGTCCAGGTAGTGCGTGAGGGCGGGCTTCAGCACCTCCCCGACGCGGGTGAGGAGGTGCTCGGCGCCCGGCGGCAGCGAGCCGGGTCCGGGTGCGGGCGGGGCCCCGGGGCCGGCCGGCGCCGGGACCGGGGCGTGGTGGGACGGTGAAGTCATGGACGTGCTCCGGAAAACGGCCGGGCCTCCGCCGCGGCGCGGGGAGGCCCGGGAGATGGGCTCAGGGGAAGGGGTGCGGGGCCCGGCGGATCTCCGCGTCGGTGAGGTCGCGGTCCCGGTGCCCGCCGCGACGCAGCGCGGTGCGCAGCCGGGGCATCAGCAGGGCCCGCTGCCGGTTCCAGCCGAAGTCGATCGGCAGCAGCCCCGGCACCACCGTGCTCACCGTCCGCAGCCCCATCCGTTCCTGCTCGGGCGAGGTCTGGTCGACGACGATGACGTCGTGGCCCGCCCGGACCAGTTCGTCCCGGACCACGGCGACGTCGTCGCGCAGGTCGCCGGTGCGGGGGCGGCCGTGGCTCTCCCAGTCCCGGTACACCTCGTCGAAGGGGCGGGCCTCGGACGGCTCCAGGTAGCTCCGCGCGTACGCGGCCATGCGGGGCAGTCCGTAGAGCTGGGGATGGTCCTTCAGGTGGCGCACCAGGAAGAAGTCGTCGGCCATGGCCTCCAGTTCGCCGTGGCGTTCGGCGGTCTGCCGGGCCAGGTGCGGGATGTAGCTCAGCACTTCGGACAGGGCCCCCTCGACCGCGGACCTCGGGTCCAGTGAGGCCGCGGCCGCGAAGGACAGGGTGCCCGGGCCCCCGTCCCGGCGGACGCCGACCACGGTGACGGCCGGGACCGCCAGGTCGATCCGGTTGTCGAAGGCGTGGACGTCGTAGCCCTGCAGGGCGGCCCGCTCGGCCATGGCGACCGCCGTGGGACTGCCGACCGTCTCCAGGTCGATGCGGGGCAGCCGGACCGCGCCGTACCAGCCGTTCAGGAAGGAGTCCCGCTCGACGAGTTCGAGCAGGCCGCCCAGGACGGCCTCCTCCAGGCACCCGCCGATGGCGCAGCCGTTGGAGCACTCGAAGACGAAGTTGTCGTCGGCCAGCGGGATGCTGTAGTAGACCAGCCGCGAGGGCACCAGGACGGCGCGCTCGTCCCGCAGCGACCAGCCCCACTCCCAGGGGATGGGCCGGCCCGGGTCGAAGGGCTCGACCGAGGGGTCGTCCCGGTAGGTCTCCGGGCTGTACAGGCCGCACACCGCCGGGTCGACCGCGTCGGACCCCAGTTCGTCGTACGAGCCGATCACCGGTGCCGAGCCGCCGCGCCGGTGGGTTCCCGCGTACCGTTCCAGACCCTCGAGGAACGCGAGCCGGCGGCTGGTGGCGAAGGAGTTCTCCTGCCCGCTCCAGGTGACGTCGTGGAGCCCCGCGTACCCCCGTACGAACGCGCTGCCGGCCACCGGGGCCGTGGTGGACGAGGTGACGTCCGTCCAGGTCCCGGCGCCCAGGGCGCCGCACACCGGGTTGGCCAGGGCGTCCGTGGGCAGCGGGTACGCGAAGGCCGAGCGCAGCCGGTAGGTGCCGGGATCCGGTTTGGGACGCGGAGCGGGGGCGAGTGGCTGGACCTCGTCCGCCGACTGGGGCCGGGCACGGGGGCCGCAGTCCGGGCACAGCGGGTCGGCGAGCAGCGGGTACGTCCTGACCAGCAGGTTCGTCAGGTCCAGCCGGGTCACCTGGGGCAGGGCGCGGTCCGCCGGGTGCTCGGCGGGAGGCGCCGGGCGCGGTCCGTGCAGCAGGGCCTCGCACAGCGCGGCCACGGTGTCGTGGACGTGACCGGTGAGCAGCGGCCAGGCGCCGGCCGGGCGGGGCCCGTCGGCGCCGCCGGTCTCCAGGGCGTTGCGCTCACTGCGGCTGCGCAGCCGCTGCCACCGCAGGGCGAGGCAGCGGCCGCAGGCGGGAGCCTCGCCGTCGCCTCCCCAGGGGCCGAGCAGGACCGCCGAGGCACTGACGTGGACCAGCGCCGTCGGACGCTGTGCGGCCCACGGGTCCCGGGCCCCGGCGTCCCCGCCGCCCGCGCCGACGGCACCGACCGGCACGACCCGGGGGGCGTCGGCGCCGAAGCGGCCGTCCAGGAAGGCCTGGAGGGTGCCCCGGGCCTCCTCCATCGGATGCGGGAGCGGGCGGGTCGCGGTGGTCATGAGGTCTTCGTCCAGCGGAAGGCGCGCGCCGCGATCGCCCCGAAGACGACGGCGAACGCGACGAGCCCGAGAGACCCCGTGCCGATGTCGGCGAGGTCGCCGCGGCCGATCAGGGCGGCCGACACCGCGTCGTTGAGATAGCGCAACGGCATGACCAGCGAGATCTTCTGCAGCCAGTCCGGCATGGCGTCCAGCGGGAAGAACGACCCGGACAGGAAGGCCATCGGCAGCATCAGGAAGTTGGCGATGCCGGCGACCGACTCCGGGGTGTCGGCGATGCTGCCGACGATCACCCCGAGCAGCAGGAAGGTGGTGATGCCGAGGACCATGACGGGGATCAGCAGGGGCCACCGGGAGGCGGGCACCAGGTCGAACCCGGGGAGCATCGCCACCCCGACGAACAGGACCGACTGGACGAGCCCCACGCCCAGGGCCAGGACGTAGCGGGACCCGATGACGGAGGACAGCGGGGCCGGCGACATGCGGATCATCCGCAGGATGTCGTCCGCGCGCCACTGCATCAGCGTGAACCCGATGCCGAAGACGGCGGCGTTGGCGACGCCCCAGGAGAGCACTCCGGAGGCGGTGTAGGAGAGGTAGGAGAAGCCGCTCTCCTCGACGGCCTGGCCCCGGAAGATGAGTCCGAAGACGACGAGGAAGATCAGCGGGAAGGCGAAGGTGAAGAAGACGGTCGTCTTGTCCCGGACCTGGGCGCGGTAGCCCGCCGCGGTCAGCGCGGTGTAGGCGCTCATACCTGGTGCTCCTGGTTGTTCGAGGCGAGGGGGGTCTGCGGGTCCTGCCGGGCGGTGATGTCGAGGTAGACGTCCTCGAGGCTGGGGGTGCGGGTCTGCACGCCGTCCAGACCGGTGACGGCGTCGAGGGCGGCGAGGACCTTGCCGGTGGCGCGGGTCTCCAGGACGAGGTGTCCGCCCTGCACGGTGACGGCGTCCACGCCGGGGAGGGACGCGGCCTTCCGCTCGTCGATCCGGCCGAGCGGCACCAGCATCCGGCTGGTGGCGCCGAAGGTTCCGATCAGGTGCTGCGGTTCGTCGGTGACGACGAGCCGGCCGGCCACCAGGATGCCGACGCGGTCGCAGAGCGCCTCCGCCTCGTCCAGGTGGTGGGTGGTGTACACGATGGTCCGGCCCTGCGCCTTGAGGCCCCGCAGGACTTCCCACAGGGCGCGCCGGCCCTCCGGGTCGAGCGCGGCGGTCGGCTCGTCCAGGAAGATCAGCTCGGGTCCGTGGACCAGCGCGGAGGCGATGGCGAGCCGCTGCCGCTGGCCGCCGGAGAGGTCGTCGACCCGGACGTGGTGCCGCCCGCCGAGGCCGACGGCGTCCAGGGTGGCGTCGACGGCGGCGCGCTCCGCGCCGAACAGGGCCGCCACCGTCCGCAGGTGCTCGTGGACGGTCTGCCGCACGAAGAACGCCGACGACTGGGTCTGCACGCCCATGCGCGGCAGCAGAGCGGTGTTGCGCGGCCAGGGCGACTCGCCGAACACCGTGACCGAGCCGGAGTCGGCCTTGCGCAGCCCTTCCATGATCTCCACCAGGGTGGACTTCCCGGCGCCGTTGGGACCGAGCAACCCGAAGAACTCGCCGCGCCGGACGTCCAGGGAGACCCCGTCGACGGCCCGACGGTCGCCGTAACTCTTGGTCACGTCACCGACCGAGACGGCCGGCCCGGCTCCGCGGTCTGCGGTGGGGGAGGGAGAGGTCATAGGGGTACCTCATTCATGAGTTGCGTGATCTTTCGGGGTGGGGACGTCATCGGAGCAGGAGGAGGACGAGGGCGGTGCCGGTTCCGGCCACCGCGAGCAGGACGAGGGCGGCGGCCGTGACGGCGTAGGAGGTGTAGAGACGGCGGGCGCGCCGCGGGTAGGCGGCGACGGCGTCCCGTCCGCGCCTGCGCAGGGTCAGGTAAGTCCCCGTCTCCGGGGCGAGGTTGGCGGCGCCCACGGTGTGGCCGAGCATGCGGTACCCGTCCAGCGGCGGCAGCGGGACCAGGTTGCTCAGGGCCTGCACCATGCCGACGAAGAGCATCCCGGTGAGCACCGGGCGGCCCGGGGCGGCCGGGTCCAGCAACGCCCACCACAGCGCGAAGGGCAGCAGGAGCAGCAGGTTGACGTACGCGCCCGCGGCGGCGACCACCAACTTCGCCCGCAGACCCGGCAGGAACAGGTAGTTGTCGACCGTGCAGTACATCATCATGGCCGGAAACCGCCAGCGCAGCCCGATCTCGGTGACCACACCGCCGTAGTGCCGGGCGGCGATCCCGTGCGCGAGTTCGTGCAGGCAGATGCTGAACCAGAGGAAGACCGCGAACGGGATCAGCACGAGCGGACGGGTCAGCAGCTCCCACGTCCCGTCGAGGGCGGCCACCGGATCCGCGAGCACGGCGACGATCAGCACCAGTACGGCGGCCACCAGCGGCAGTTGAGCCCAGGGGCGGAGCAGCGGGCGCAGCAGCCGGTGGAGGCGTCCGGTGGTCCGGTGCGCGTCGGCGACGGTCCGCCGGTTGCCCTTCCAGAAGGTGCCGGTGCGGGCCGGTGGCGGCTCGGGCGGCGCGGGGTCCGGGGACCCGGCGAGCAGTCCGCGGGTGCCGAGCAGGCCGAGCAGCCGGGTCCACTGCTCCTCGGGGAGCCGGAGGCGGAACCGGGCCGCGTACTCGGCCACGACGTCGTCGACGTTGCGGGTTCCGTCGAGCCGGCTGATGACGAAGTGCTCCTTGGGGCCCACCTCGAACGCGGCACCGCTGACCGGGTGCTTGATGAGGTGGACGGTACGCGGACCGCGCAGCAGGGGCGGACCGATCAGCACGCCCGGACGCAGCGCGGGGCGGTACGCGCGGGCGGCGGAGGCGCGGTCCGCGGCCACGTGGCCGGCGGTGGCGCGGTCGCCGACGGCGGAGTGGCCGGTGGGTGACTGGCCGGCGGGCGACTGGTCGGTGGCGCTCATGAGGCGTCCTGCCGTCCGTCGGCCGGCTCGCGCAGCACCCGGCCCAGGATGAAGGCCAGGTACGCCTCGTCCCGGATCGTCACATGCAGCCGGTTGTTGGTCATGTGCATGTACGGGGACAGCAGGCGGGGCAGCACCGCGGGCGCGTGGGTGACGGTCACCAGAGGAGCCGCGTCGGGGTCCTCGGCGCGCTCCTGGCCGGTGTCCTCGCGGGCCGGGCCGTCCCAGGCCGGGAAGGCCAGTTCGCCGCGCTCGGTGAGGTCCACCACCCGTCGGCGCAGCTCCAGGCAGTGTTCGGCCCAGCGCCGCAGGAACGCCGGCAGCCGGGACAGGTCGCCGCTCGCCACGGCCTGCCTGATCTGTGCGAACCGGGCGCCGAGGGAGGGCGCCATGCGCTCGTAGGTGCGCTCGTACTCGGTGGACCCGATGAAGTTGGTGCCGGGGAACAGCCGGTGCCAGAAGGCGTAGTAGGAGTCGAGGTAGTCCGCGAGCCGTTCCTCCTCGGGCAGGAAGCAGCTTGCCATCACCATCATCAGCTGGGCGGAGGTACCGAGCAGCACCGTCCGCAGGTGCAGGTTCATGCTCCGGTACGCCTCCAGGACCAGGTCGCTGGAGTGGCGGAAGTGCCATTCGGCGAGGTCCACCCCGGCCGGTCCGCCGTACTTGGCGTACTCGGGGGCGTAGACCTCGTAGGAGAAGGAGTTGTTCGGTCTGAGGTTCATCAGGCCGTCCGGGCCCATGTACTTGGCCCGGTCCTCGCCGGGGAACTCGATGTCGAAGAGGGAGTTGTAGAAGTCCTTGAGGAAGCCGGAGTCGACCTCGTAGAGGGCGGGGCGGGCCTTCAGGAAGTCGTTGACCGCCTCCTCGGTGCGGCGGCGCACCTCGGCCTCGGCGTCGGGGCCGCTCGGGCGCAGGCGCAGCCTGATGTGCGGCCCCTCCAACCAGTAGTTGATGAAGAAGTAGCCGGACAGCAGCCCGTCCTCGGTGAGCCGGTCGACCAGCGGGCGGACGCATTTCACCAGCAGCGGCTGGGGGTTGGCGGCGTAGAAGACGTGCAGCGCGAGCCAGGGCGAGGGACCGGTGCCCTCGGGGTCCGGCCGGAAGGCCGCGGGTTCGGTCAGTTCGGGCATGACGGGGCGGCCTCCGGTTCGGACTGCGGCAGTCGGCGAGTGGTGAAGGTCTCCACGGCGAGCTCGGCCACGTGCCGGCCGCGGTGGGAGGTGAGGTGGAGCCCGTCCTCGGCGGGGAGCATCTCCCGGAAGGTCACCCGGGTGCCCGGCTTGCGCTCCACCAGGGCGTCGAACGCGGACAGGGAGAGCGGGCTGTCGAAGTCGACGTGGACGGGCTTGGCCCCGATCGGTCCCTGGTCGGGGTGGGAGGCCGTGGCGAAGCAGCGGTCGGGCAGGCCGTGGACGCGCTGCCAGCGACGGTACTCCAGGTAGTGCTCCTCCTCCCCGGCTCCGGGACGGCGGGCCGGCAGGCCCTGAGCGTCCGCGGTCCAGCTGCGTCGGCTGACCACCACGTTCCCGTGCCGGACCCGGGGCCTGCGGGTGACCCCGGTCTCGGCCTCGCCCTCGGGCACCCCCGCCCACACGTCGAAGGGGGCCATGGTGCTGGGGGAGAGGAGCAGCAGGGTGCGCGGGATCTCGGGGAGCGCGATCGGCACGAGGTATCCGAGATAGACCGGCACGACCTCACGGTCGAGGCGGCGGGAGCGCAGGACCAGGCGGCCGGCCTGCTCGTCGTGCTCGATGGAGAGGTCGTCGAGATGGATCCGGGCGTCCTCGGGCACCGTGCTGGTCTCGCCCGGGCAGACGATCTGGTGGTCGGTCAGACGGCCGTGCAGGTTCAGGTTGCTGCTGACCGGTCCTCCGGTGACCTCCGCGAACACGGTGCCCTCAGGCCGGCGGGCCGCCATCTCCTCGCGCAGGGTGTCGGAGAAGCCGGGCGCCGCCGGGGCGGTGTCCGCTCCGGCGCCGTCGTAGAGGTGGGTGAACCGGCTGAAGGGGAAGGCCAGTCCGCCGTAGGACTTGTTGAGGACGACCAGCGGCCGGCCGCCGGGCGGACAGGACAGCTGGATGTGATGGCTCTGAGGTGTGAAGTCGCCGGTGAGCGGCGCGAGTTCAGCTGCGGTCTCGGAGAGCAGCCGGTCCGGCAGTTCGATCTCCTCGACGTCAGCGTCGGCCACCGTGCCGTGCCGCCGCCACAGGTCTTTCATGCCCTCGTGGAAGTGGCGGCGGGCCCGGTCCAGGGCCTTCATCTCGCTCTGCCCGAGCCAGTTCTCCTCGGGCAGGTAGGTGCCGTTCTCGTCGTAGGAGGCGCGTTTGGAGGTGAAGGAGACGTACTGGTCGAAGAAGTCCTCGTGGAAGTCGTGGACCAGGCCGAGCAGGTCGTCGCAGCGGCCGCCGCGGCCGTAGCGGGCGGTGAAGAAACCCAGCAGCGTGATGCGTTGGGGCAGGGTCAGGTCGAAGAGGGGCAGGATGCCCTCGACGGCCCGCAGGGCCCGGCCGGTCTCCCCGCCCAGTACGGCGGGCCCGCAGGTCAGGTCGTCGCCGGTGTCGACGTCCTCGTACACCAGGGTCTGCGGAAGGGCCGGCTCGGCCGCCCCCAGTTCCCGCTGCGCGTCGAGCAGTTGACCGCGCAGGGTGCTCAGCAGCGTGCGGCGTTCCCCGACGTCGGCCCCGGGGTAGCGGGCGAGGCAGTCGGCCGGGCCGTCCAGCAGACGGGCCAGCCGGTCGGCCCAGGGCGCCCCGAGGGAACGCAGGGCGTCCTGGTAGGAGCGGAGCGGGTCCTGACTGTGCACGTCCGCGCGGAGCACCGGCACCTGCACCATTCCGAGGTCCAGGAGGGCCGACGCGTACCGTTCGCACTCCTCGCGTCCGGCGTCGTGCTCGGTCTCCAGCCAGGCCACCAGGTCCCGGTGGCGCACCGGCGCGTCCTGGGCGCCGAGCCATTCCAGGAGCCGTTCCAGGGTGCCGCTGCTGCGCAGGTAGAACAGTCGGTCGCGGACCGCGTCGAAGGTGACGGCGGCGCTGTCGTCGCCCGCGGTCATCACGTGGCGTACGTAGCGGATGCGGTCGGCGTCGCGTCCCCAGCCCGGGGAGAGGACCACCGGCAGGTCCTGACGGCGGCCGGGGTCGGCCGTGATCAGTTCGGTCAGCCGGGCCAGCGCCACCACGTTGAGCCGTACGTGGCTCACCCAGTCCTCGCCGGTGCGCAGTGCGGTCCCGCCGTCCGACGGGTCGCCCGCGAAGGTGCCGGGGCCGATACCGGTGAAGGTGCTGAAGGGGCTGGTCTTGCAGGCCGTGCGGTACAGGTAGGTCAGTGCGGAACGCTCGATCTTGCGCAGCCGGTTGCCCGGGCGCGGGCCGGTGTCGCGCAGGTAGGCGTCCAGCCGGCCGTCGAGGGCGGGCGAGGCGAGCAGCAGGCCGAGGCGCAGCCGGTCGTCGGTCAGTACGTCGCGCAGCACACGCCGGTTCTCCCGGAGTTCACCGGCGAGCAGGTCCGCTCCGGTGGCCCGCAGTTCCTCGAGGCGGGCCCGGTCGTGCAGCCACTGGGCGGTGCGCCGACCGGTCTCGGGATCCTGCTCCGTCACCAGCTGTACGGCGGCCTCGGTGTCGGCGGGCAGCCGGTTGTTGAAGACCTGCCGGCGCAGGTTGATCAGGCCGCGGCGCACGGCGGCGTCGCCCGGGTCCTCCTCGGGGCCGGTGGTCGACTTGACCAGGGTGTGCAGCAGGTCGCTGAGGGCCGCCCCGGCGGCGGTCAGGCGTTCCTCCTCGGCCAGCACGGCGTCGGCCCAGCGGCGGGTGGCGGGGCACCGCAGGCCGTGCACCGTCTCGATGGGCAGGCCGGCCGCGCGGAGCATGAAGCGTCGGCCGAGCTCCCAGCGGGTGCCGGGCTCCGTGGCGGCGCCCGGTCCGGTGTCCGTGGGGGTGGCCGCGTCGGTGTCCGTGGGGGCGCCTGCCGCTGTGGCCGCGGCGCCGGACTCTGTGGGTGTCATGGGGAATCCTCTACGGCCGTCAGGCGATCTCGTGGCGGAAGTCGGCGGGCCCGGGCCGTTCGTGACCGAGGGCCATGATGAGCAGCGGGGCCTCGTCGCCGTCCGCCAGCCCGAGCCGCTCGACGAACGAGACGTTGTCGAAGCCCAGCGCCACGCCGGCGCCCAGGCCCAGGGCGGAGGCCGCGACGTAGAAGCTCTGCGCGACGGCTCCGGCGGTGCCGACGGCGAGCCGGTAGCCGCGGTCGCCGAGGGCGTCCAGGACCGCGGTGGTGCGCACGGTGGGCACCAGGACCGCACCGGCCTGCTCCAGGTTGTAGTTGGCCAGGAAGTAGTTCTCCTGGAGGAAGGAACCCTGGGGGCCCGGGGCGACCGGGCGCAGCTCGTCACGGTCGGGGTCGTACGCGTACGCACCCTGTTCCACGCCTTCCACGTGGTTGACGAAGGCGTACAGCTTGGCGAGCCGGATCTCGCCGGACGGATCGGTGTCGCCGGCCAGCCGGGTCCCGGCGCAGGCGGCGAGCACCGCCGACAGGTCCCCGGTGCCGACCGGACGGCGGGCGTCGAACCTGCCGAAGCTGGAGCGGCGGTCGCGCAGGGCGCGGCGGACGCCGGTGTCCGGGAAGGCAGGATCGGGCAGAGCCACGGGGACGCCCACGGCGTCGGCGTCCGTGCCGGCGGCGGGGAGGGCCGCGGCGGCGGCCAGCGCCCCGGGGGCGGGCCGGTCGGCGGCGCCCTCCAGGGTGGCCGTGTGCATCTCGCGCAGTGCGGTGAAGTCCAGCAGGGTGCACGAGCGTTCGACGTCCCGGTGCCGGGCGGCCGGCCGGTGGCGCGGGTCCGTGCGGGGGGCGCCCGGGCGGGCGGCGGCGTCCGGGCGGGGTGCCGGTCCCTCCCAGTGCAGCGGCACGACGGCGAACACCGTCTCCTCCTCGCCCGCCGTCCCGAGGAGTTCGTTCAGCCGGGGTTCGTCGAACCACAGCACGGGGGCGATCCGCAGGCCCCGGGCGGCGGCCCAGATCCGCCAGGTCTGCACGAGGGTGCCGATGTCGGTGCTGACCACGTGGAACGAGAAGCTGTTGTACTTGAAGGAGTTCTGCCAGTACTTGACGCCGAGCAGCAGGTACTGGTCGGTCTCGAGGGCCTCGGCGGGCGCGTCCGCGCCGAGCGCGCCCCGGACCCTGTCCGTGACGTCGCCGGCCAGCAGCCGCTGCAGGGCGTGCCGGTGGATGTCGTAGTAGTGCAGGCCCGGGGTGAGGGGGCCGGAGGGGCCGGACGCCCAGTGGATGCTCACCGGGTAGAGCCCGCCGCCGCCCGCGGTGCCGCGCGACCAGTTCGCGTGGGTGTAGTACGGCAGTCCGGGCAGGTCGGTGTTGGCCTGGATGCCGAGGCGGCGCCCGGTCAGCCCGTAGGAGTCCCGGAGCATCGCCGACAGCAGCGGGAGGCCGAACCCGGGCGAGCCGTCGGCGTCCTGGACCCGGGCGGTGCCGGGCAGCAGCCCCGGAGCGACCGGGACGTCGGCGAGGTCCTCGGTGCCGGGCAGGGCGAACGCCTCGGCGTTCGGGTAGTACTTTCCCTTGCGCGGGCCGTCGTCCCAGTTCACGACATGGTCGGTGGGCTCCATCGGGACGCGGCCGCGGTGCAGGATGGCGTGCGCGTACTCATGGGCGTACCCCATGGGATCCCCCTTTCCTCGGTTCCGTGGTGCTCTCGGTGCTCTCGGTGTGTTCTGTGTGCTTGCTTCTCCGGCGCACGCGCGCCGGGGGCGGGCGGCCGGTCATGGGAACGGGTGCGGGCCGGGATTGAGGTCGGCCTCGGTCAGGTCGTCGGGCCGCAGGCCCGCCTCGCGCAGTGCCGTGCGCATCCGGGGCATGTGCCGGGCGCGCTGCCGGGTCCAGCCGAAATCGAGCGGGAGCAGGCCGGGCACCAGCACCTTCACGGTGTGCAGACCGAGAACGCGCTGCTCGGGCGCGGTCTGGTCGACGACGACCACGTCGAATCCGGCGGACGTCACGGCGTCCACCGCCGCGAGCAGATCGTCACGTACGTCCGGACCCGAGCCGTCCGCGCGGGCCCAGCGCAGGTCGGCCACGCTCGACAGCTCGGGGGGCGAGGAACGGCGGAGCAGGAAGTCGGCGTGGCGGCCCATCTCCGGTACCGCGTAGACCAGCGGATGGTCGTGCAGGCTGGTGATCTTCTCGTGGTCCTCGGCCATGGCGCGGTACCCGGCCTCGTCGCGCCGGAACCGCTGGAGGAGCTGCACCGAGTCGGTGGCGATCTCGCACAGGGCCGCGGCGAGTGCGGCCTCGGGGTCGAGGGCGGCTCCGGCCCCGAAGCACATCCGGGCGGGACCGCCGTCGAACCGCTCGGCGACCCCGGTGACCACGGGGACCGGGAAGGTGATCCGGGTGTCGAAGAACCTGGCCCGGTACCCGTACATGGCCATGCGGTCCACCATGACCCGGGTGTGCGGGTCGGTGCTGGTCGCCGGGTCGATCTCGGGGAGCGGCTGCATGCCGTGCCAGGCGAGCAGGAAGGCGTCCCGTTCCAGGACCTCCATCAGGCCGCTGAGCACGGCCTCCTCCAGACTGCCCCCGGAGGCGCAGCCGTTGGAGCTCTCCTGGACGAACCGGTGCTCGATCCCGGGCTTGTGGTAGTAGGCGAGGATCTCCGGGACGGGGCGGGGGCGCGCGTCCCGCAGCGACCAGCCCCACACCCAGGGAACCGGACGGTCCGGGGTGAAGGGCGGAACCCAGGGGTTCGCCCGGTGGAAGTCGTCCGTGTACAGGCCGGTCTCGCGCGGGTCGACGGCGGCCGGCCCGAGATCGTCCAGGGCGGCGGTCAGGGTGAGGGCACGGCCCCGGGCGCGCATCCCGGCGTAGCGCTCCAGACCCTCCAGCACGCCGATGCGGGTGCTGGCGTGGTAGGTGTCGGCGTGACCGCCCCAGAACGTCTCCCGCAGGTAGTCGCCGGAGCGGCTGGAGAAGCAGCCCACGGTGGCGGAGGTGGTCGGCGAGGTGACGTCGCACACCACCGACGGTCCGACGGCGCCCCAGTGGGGGTTGGCGAACGCGTCCACCTGGAGGCCGTACGCGTCCACCGGCCGGACCCGGCTGACGCCCGGCCGGTACTTGAGCGCCGGCCGCAGGGTGAGGGCGGCGGACTCGGCGGTCACCGGCTCCGGTGTGCCGCAGCCGGGGCAGTCCGGTTCGGGCACCAGCGGGTGGTGACGGACCGTCAGGTGCTCCAGGTCCACCAGCCACACGTCGGGGAACGGCAGCCCGTCGTCGAGGGGAGCGGTGCCGAGCCGGGCGATCAGTGCGGCGACGGTCTGCGCGGCGAACGGCACCGAGTAGGGCCACGGCCCCACCTCCCGGGTGCCGCCGCGCAGTTCGAGGCCCCCCCGCAGACCGACCGAGCGCACTCCCTGCCAACGGCGCCGCAGACACGCGCCGCAGCCGGCCCTTCCCTCCACGGGCCAAGGGCCGACCAGCACATGCCGGCCGTACAGGTGCACGGGGAGCGCGGAGCGCGGCGCCCCGCCGGTGGGGTCGGGGGCGGTGAAGGCGTCCCGTACCCCGAGGGCGAGGACCGCGACATCGGGCACCGGGCGGCCCGGCTCGAACGGCAACTCCGCCAGAGCACGGCGGAGTTCCTCCGCGAAGAGACGGCACGCCCGGTGCCGCGGCTCCTCGGCCCCGCCGACGGTGGCCCGGGCGAGGTCAGCGGTCATCGTCGGCCGCCTCGGTGAGCAGGACCCGGACGGTGTGGATCCCGGCGGCGGGCAGGTCGGCCGCGTGCGTGGGCACGACGAGGGCGTCACGCCCGGCGCCGTCCAGCCGCTCCAGGACCTCCGTCCAGGTCACCGGGGCCGGGCCGGCGTCCGGCCCGGCCGCGCCGTCCTCGGCCGTGACCGGTATCAGGGCCGCGTCGAGGTCGGCCAGCAGCGGATCGCCGGTGTCGGGCGCGCCCAGCACTCCCTCCGCGGCGAGCTGGACGGTGCCGAGCAGGTCGCGCAGCGCGTCGGTGGCCGCGGCCGTCCGGTCCAGGGCGGCGCCGGTGGCCCAGTGGCCCGGCCCGCCCCCCTCCGTCGGCCGGCTCCTGGCCAGCACGACGGACACCCCGGTGCGGTCCGCCTCCCCGAGGTCGAGGAGTTCGACGTCCAGCCCCAGATGCCCGGCGGAACGCAGCAGGAAGGTCGCCTCCACGTCGTCGGCGAACACGGCCCGGGGGATCACCGCGGTCCGCCCGGCCCCGCGCACGGAGCGCCGCAGCGCGTCGTGGGCGAGCGCGGACAGCAGGCCGGCCGCCGCGGCCTCCGGCAGGCCGTCGCCCGCGCCGGCCCCGGCGCGGGACGGCTCGAACCGGCGGTCCTGGTTGTCCGGCCCGAAGGGCCGCACCGCGCCGGTCGGCACCAGCGTCCGTTCCTTGGTCAGCAGCGACATGGCCGGGGTCCAGGAGGCGACCGGATCACCCCCGGCGCCGGTGGCCGTGGTCAGCGCGTCCGGGTCCACCTTCGGCAGCGCGTCGGCGCCGGAGGTGTCGTCCGGGGCGGGGGAGCCGGGCACCACGTGCTCGGCGTAGACCTCGGCGGCGGTGTTGAGGGCCCGCAGGCGGGCGCCCGCGGTGTGCTGGACGTCGAACGCGACGACGGTCCGGGTCCCGGCGGCGCCCAGACCGACCTCCACGGCGCCGACCTTCAGCGGGGTCTGGGTGACCGGCTCGTCCGCGTACCGGGTGAAGACCCCGACGGACGGCCGGAGCGCGAGCGAGCGGCGGTCGAGCTCGGCGAGCGGCCCCTCGGTCGCGTCGTCGTCCGGAGCGGCGGCGACGACCGGCTCGAAGGCGGGCCGTCCGGGGGCCGCGGTCAGGTCGACGGGCTCGGGAGCGCCGGGTCGGGTCCGGCAGAACGGGCACCGCGGATGGGGCAGCAGCCGCTCCGCCAGGACATCGAACGAGGCCATGTCCTGGAGCAGCACCTGGCCCCGGGTCTCGGCCGGCAGTGCCTTGGTGACCAGTCGGAACACCTCGTAGCCGAGCAGGTTGCCGAGCATCGCGGCGAGCGGGCCGCGCGGCCCGGGGCCGGGGTCACCACCCAGGGCCAGACCGCTCCAGAGGTCGGCCGCGACCGCCGCGTCCCCCGTCGCGCCGAGGCGCAGCGCCGCGCAGGCCAGGCAGCCCTCGGAGTCCGGGCCGCTGACCGGTCCGACCACCGCCCGGTCGCCGAAGGTCCAGGCGGGAAGCAGGAAGCGGCCGTCCGGAACGCCGCGGCCCAGCAGGGTGATCGCGGTCCGGAACGCGTCGCGGCCGCAGGCGGCGACGACCACGTCGTACCCCTCGTACGCCGTCCAGTCGCCCGCCGAGCCGGCCCCGGCGTCGGGCAGGACCGTCACCTCGGCCGGGCTGCCCTGCGTGGTGAACTCCGCCGCCTCGGCCCGCAGCTCGCCGAACTCGGCGGTGGTGGCGGGGCCTTCGGCCAGTGCGGCCTCCACGGCGACGGAGGCGCAGCCGTTGCGGATCAGGGAGAGCGCGCACCAGCGGGCGACCGGACCGTCGCCGAGCACGGCGACGCGGGTGCCGCGGAACGCGGCGAACCTGCTCTCGGCGTCGTCGGCGTAGTGGTCGATGTAGGCGATCTGCGGAGCGAAGCGCGCGGCGACCGCCGACTGCACGGGTGCGCCCGGTCCCGGTTCACCGGGGGCCGGCACGGGCCGGGCGAACCCGCGGGCGTAGAGCGCCTTGACCAGTCCGCCCACCATCGCCTTCTGCTGGTTTTTGAAGCCCGCGCAGATCTCCGCCACGGTCCGGCTCCCGTCCAGGTGCGGGACGAGGAGGGTGGCGAACCGGTAGGCGGACGGGGAGCTGAGCTGGAAACCACCGTCGGCGTTGTGGAAGATCACGCCGGTGGGCGTCTCGGTGAACAGCACGTCGCGGCGCACCCTGGGGCGGGTGTCCGAGGTCTCCTCGTACGGGGTCGTGGGCATACGGGGGTCGCACCTCCGGGTCGGGCCTGACGGCCACTCGGGTCTGAAAGGTGGGGAAGGAGGGGAAAAGCGGGGAAGGGCAGGATGTTCAGGTGCCCGGCGCGTCGGTCCGGGCCGCGTTCCGGGCCGCGGCCCCGGTCCGTCAGGTGGCCCCGGACGGAAGGGCGCGCCGGGCCGTGGCGATGACGGCCTGCGGGATGTCGCCGGTCCGGGCGGCCCTGTGCAGTGCGTGGGCGCGGAACAGGGTGTTCATGCGGAGCGTCCCGGGTTGTTCCTCGTCGAGGAGCCCGGTGTCGAGCAGCCGCTCGAGCAGCTCCTCGGCGTGTGTCTCGGGGACGGAGAGGGCACGGGCCGCGGCCGGTACGGTGATCTGCCCGTCCAGCCGTGCCAGGCGCAGGTGCGCGTCGGACACCGGGGCGGGCAGCCGGTCCAGGGCACCGTCGAGGGTCAGGGGCACGGACATCCGGGCGTCGTCGGGCAGTGCCAGCCGGGCGGGCAGGTCCCGCCGCAACCATGCGGCGTGGTCCGCCAGGCGCAGCTTCGGCCGGGTCAGCAGCCGGGCCGCGACGATCCGCAGGGCCAGCGGGACATGCCCGCACGTCTCCGTGAGGGCGTGTGCGGCCGTGGACTCGGCCGCCACCCGCTCATGACCGAGGACGGCGACGAGGAGCGCGTGGGACTCCTGCGGCGGCAGGGCGCCCAGTTGCAGCACCGCCGGGCCGTGCGTGGCGACCAGGGCGGCCAGTCGCATGCGGCTGGTGACGACGAAGGCGCCGCGGCCCGTCATACCGATCAGCCCGCGGACCTGGTCGGGGTGCACGACATCGTCGAGTATCACCAGGCATGATCCGGGGGGAGCGCCGGAGGGGAGCGCGGAGCGCAGTTCGGCGGCCGCCTCGTCGGCGGACCGCGGCGTGCCGTCGGGCCTGGTCAGCGGCAGCAGTACGCCGCCCGCGGGGTACCGGTCCGCCACCAACTGCGCGGTGTGCAGGGCCAGCGCGGTCTTGCCCATTCCCGGCCCTCCGGAGATCACCGCGATCACCGGGCCGGCGTCCGTCCGCCCGTCCCTCCGGCCCCCACCGCTCAGGTGGCTCACCAGATCGGCGGTCTCACGGATGCGGCCGGTGAAGCCGGGGACATGGGGCAGCCTGGGTCCCGGCGGATGTGCCGGCCCTGAGGGCGGGCGGCCGTCGCCGGGGACGACGGACCCGCCGGAGGGGACGCTCTTCCCTCGGATGGCAAGGGCGTCGGGCAGGGTGTCGGCCACCGCGGGCGCCACGTGCGGGGCGAGGGTGAGTGGTGCGGCCTCCATGGCCGGGCCACGGGGTTCGTCGCCCCGCAGGATGGCCAGTTCCAGACCCTGCAGTTCCGCGCCGGGATCGACGCCGAGTTCCTCCCGGAGGTGTGTCCTGATCCTCCGGTACTCGGCCAACGCCTCGATCTGCCGTCCCGCCCGGTACAGCGCCCGCATCAACTGGGCGGCGAGACCTTCGTGCTGGGGGTGGGTGCGGGTGGCCTCCCAGAGGTCCACCAGGACCTCGCGGTACTGCCCCCGGGTCAGCTGGATCTCGCAGACGCGTTCCAGGACGCGCAGGCGCTCCTCGACCAGTCGGGGCACCTCGTCGCGGTGCAGCAGTTCGGAGGGGACATTGGCGAGAAGCGGTCCGTGCCACAGGCCGAGTGCCGTGCGCAGCAAGGGGAGTTCGGACTCGCCCGCCCCGGCCGCGTCGGCCACCAGGCCACGGAAGTGCAGCAGGTCCAGGGTGTCGCCGTCGGCCGGGAGACGGTAGCCCCCGGCGACCGCGACCACCGACTGTTCCTCTATGTCGTACTTCGCGAAGAGGCGGCGCAACCGCAGGACGCAACTCTGCAGGGCCGCCTTCGCCGTCGCCGGCTGCTCGTCGCCCCAGACGGCCTGCCGGAGACGCTGCGTGGGGACCACCTCGCCGGGGCGGATCAGCAGCGCCGCCAGCAGTGACGTCGGTTTGGCCGGCGGGAGGACGGCCACATCGCAACCGTCGGTGATGCTGAGCGGGCCGAGCAGCTGAAAACGCACGAGTATTCCCCCGTTGACCTTCGAAGATCCGTCGAACCGGCTCGTCATGGTCCGCTTCGGGAAGCGGTGTCCTGACGCCGTGTCCGCCCCTGGTCGGGAGGGCGGCTGGTACAGGACCTCTGCCCGCACTCTGACGAGGGCGGGCAGAGCACATGTGAAACCGGTGTGCACGACATCAATCGGCCTTGTGGCAGTGGTGAGTGTCTACTGGCGTAGACCGGCGGTCAAGAGGAGGGCGTGAAGGGCCTCAGAGGCGGACTGCTGTCACTGAGGTGCAGTCAAATGTCGTTAAGAACAGTCTTGTTGCTGGTGAATGACCCTGTCGGTGCCGGCCCGGGACGGACACGCCCGGCAAAGCAAGCATGTGGCTGGAGGGGTTTACCCGCACGAGGTTTGCGGCGGCCCCCATCGTCCCGGCCGCGCGGCCGGGACGGGCATGACGAAAGCCCGGCCGGAGCCCGCCCCTTGAGGGGAGGGACGCCGACCGGGCGTCTGCTTCACCGGACGTGTGTCAGGCGGAGCAGGAGGTGGTGCTGCAGGTGGAGCTGGAGGTCGAGGTGGAGCTGGTGCTGGTGCAGCCGGCCAGCACGACCTCGCTGGCGTCCGAGTAGTCGGAGATCTCGAAGGTCTCGGCCTCGAGCTCGAGGATCTCGTCCGCGAGGGTGCTCAGGTCCTTGTTCATGGTGACTCCCGGTGGGTCAGGGGGACCGCCGTGGCCGGCTGCCTCCGCCGTGTGGGTACGGAACCATTCCAGCGGTCCCCGCTCACCGTTCGGCACGTCTTCCGCTGGCATCCCGCTGGCATCCCGCTGTCACGCACCGCCGGCGGACGACACGGGTGGTCCCCTCCCTTCCGGCCCTACGCCGGGGGCACGACGCCGAGGGTCGAGGCGCGGGCCACGAGGGTGGGGCGCAGGCGCCGGGAGCGGCCGGGCTTGCCCTCGAGCATGTTCACCAGCGTCGTCGCCGCCAGTTCGCCCATCCGGTACATCGGGGAGCGCACGGAGGTCAGGGGCACCGGGAGGGCCGCCGCCAGCGCGACGTCGTTGTAGCCCACGACCGCGACGTCCCTGCCGACCGTCAGGCCGGCGTCCCGGACCGCCGCCATCACGCCGATCGCCGCGAAGTCGTTGACCGCGAAGACCGCGGTGGGCATCGGCCGCAGGCTCAGCAGGTGCTCGGCGGCGGCCCGGCCACCGGGCACGTCGAAGCGGGACTGGGCGACGTGGCTCTCCGGTATCGGCAGGCCCGCCTCGGCGAAGGCGTCGAGGAAACCCCGGGTGCGCTCGACCCCGGTGCTGGCGTAGGGCTCTCCGGCCACCACTGCGGCCCGCCGGTGACCGAGGTCGAGCAGGTGTTCGCCGGCCAGCCGCCCGCCGCGGACGTCGTCGGTGGTCACCGACACCCTGCCCGGCAGCCGGCGGGAGACCAGCACCAGGGGAATGCGCCGGCCGGCCAGCTCGGCCACGAGGTCGGAGTCGGAGTGGGCGTCGCCGAGCACCAGGCCGTCGACGCGCCGGGCGAGCAGTGCGTCGACCCGGCGTCGTTGCATCTCGCAGTCGTCACCGGTGTTGGCCACCACGGTGTGGTAGCCGGCGGTGGCCGCGGCCGCGTCGATTCCCTCGTAGACGGTGGCCAGCACGATGTCGGTCAACCGGGGCACGAGCACCCCCAGCATCCGGGAGCGGCCGGTGCGCAGCGCGGCTCCGGCGGGGTCCCGCTGGTAGCCGAGTTCCTCGGCGAGCGCCCGGATCTGCGTGGCGGTCCCGGTGGCCACCCCGCCCCGCACGCTGTCGTCCTGGCTCAGCGCCCGTGACACCGTGGAGACGTGGACGCCCGCCTGCCGGGCTATCTCGGCGAGGGTGACCGGGGCACGACCGGTCTGTGCACCGGCCCCCGCCCGTGCTCCATGTCGCTCCACTCCCGCTGCCCCTCTTCTCGACATCCTGCTCGAATTCCGTCCGGACGCCCTCGGGTCCTGTTGAGCCCTGTGCGAATCCGCTCGGTGCGGACGGCTGTTCGCCGTCCTGGCGCCCCTGAGCCTCGCACATCCCCGAACGCTCCGGCCAGACGAGTGTCCGACAACCATTGACCAAAGCGCAATCGTTTGCGTAGCCTCATCGCAATCGTTTGCGACGAGGCAAAGAGAGGGTTCATGCGTCGAATCCAGGTCGTGGCCACCGGCGGCACCATCGCGAGCCGGGGCGGGGCGGAGGGCCGCCGGGCGACCGTGCTCGCGAAGGAACTGCTCGCGTCGGCCGGTCCGCTGCCGGCCGGCGCGGAGGTGAGCACGCGGGACGTGGTCACCCGGGGCAGTTACGCCTTCGGCACCGCGGACCTTCTGGCGCTGGCCCGTGAGGTGCGTGGCGCGCTGCACGACGGGGCCGACGGGGTGGTGATGACGCACGGCACCGACACCATGGAGGAGACCGCCTTCCTGCTGGACCTGGCGTTCGACGACCCGCGGCCGATCGTGTTGACCGGTGCTCAGCGCCCCTTCGACGACCGCGCCGCGGACGGCCCGGCCAACCTGGGCGACGCCCTGGCCGTGGCCGCCGACGACGCGGCCCGGGGGCAGGGCCCGCTGCTGGTCTTCGACGGCTTCGCCTTCCCCGCCCGCGGGGTGCGCAAGAGCGACACCATGTCGGCGCACGCCTTCACCGCGCCCGGACGCGGACCGGCGCTCCGCGTCGTGGACGGGCGCGTGGTGCCGCTGTCGCAGCCGAGGCCCCGCCCGCGGCTCCCCCTCGACCTCGGCCTCCCCGACCTGCCCCGGGTGGACGTGGTGCCGGTCTATCCCGGTGCGGACGGACTGTTCGTCCGGGCCAGCCTGGAGGCCGGTGCCGCGGGGGTCGTGGTGGCGGCGGTCGGCGCGGGCAACGCCGGGCCGGAACTGGTCGAGGCGGTCGCCGAGGCGGTGGCCTCGGGTCACCCGGTGCTGATCTGCTCACGGGTGCACTCCGGCCCCGTCGCACCCCTCTACGCGGGCGGCGGCACCGAACTGCAGCGGGTCGGCGCCGTGTTCGCCGACGACCTCAGCCCCTGGCAGGCCCGGCTGCTGCTGGCCGCCGCGAGCGCCGTCCCCGGCCGTTCGCCAGAAGCCCTGGTCCGCGCCTGGCTCGCCGGAGAGGACCCACCGCCCGGCTCCTGAGCCCGAGCGCCCCGCGCCACCCAACCCCCTTGCCAAACCGACTTACTGACACACCCTCACCCAACCACCCCATCCCCAGATGTCATCAAAGGAGATGTCGATGACCAAGGAAATCCTTGTCGGCTTCGGAGTGGACGTCGACGCCGTCGGCGGCTGGCTCGGCTCCTACGGAGGCGAGGACTCACCCGACGACATCTCCCGCGGCCTGTTCGCGGGCGAGGTCGGCGTACCGCGCCTGCTGGAACTGTTCCGGCGCCGCGGCCTGACCCAGACGTTCTTCTGGCCCGGCCACTCCGTCGAGACCTTCCCGGAGGAGTTCGACGCCTGCGTCGCCGCCGGCCACGAGATCGGCGTGCACGGCTACAGCCACGAGAACCCGATCGCCATGAACCGCGAGCAGGAGGCCGCGGTCCTGGACCGCTGCATCGAGCTGATCGAGGCCCGGTCCGGCCGCCGTCCCACCGGCTATGTGGCGCCCTGGTGGGAGTTCAGCCCGGTCACCAACGAGCTGCTGCTCGAGCGGGGCATCAAGTACGACCACTCCCTGATGCACCGCGACTTCGAGCCGTACTACGTGCGGGTCGGCGACTCCTGGACGAAGATCGACTACAGCAAGCCGGCCGAGACCTGGATGAAGCCGCTGGTGCGCGGCCAGGAGACCGACCTCATCGAGATCCCGGCCAACTGGTACCTCGACGACCTGCCGCCGATGATGTTCATCAAGGCCAGCCCGAACAGCCACGGCTTCGTCAACCCCCGTGACATCGAGGAGATGTGGCGCGACCAGTTCGACTGGGTGTACCGGGAGATGGACCACGCGGCCTTCACCATGACCATCCACCCCGACGTGGCCGGCCGCCCCCAGGTGCTGCTGATGCTGGAGCGCCTCATCGACCACATCAACTCCCACGAAGGCGTCCGCTGGGTGACCTTCGACCAGATCGCGGACGACTTCGCCGCCCGCAACCCGCGCCAGAAGGGGGACAGCAGATGACCACCGTGCAGCAGACCGACATACCCCACGAGAACGAATGGCCGCGCAGCGGAGCACCCTCGGACGAGGTCCTTTTCAAGGGCCCCCCGACGCTCAGCCGGCGCACCATCACGACCACCACCGTGGTCTGTTTCCTGGCCTGGGTCTTCTCCGTCTACGACTTCGTGCTCTTCGGCACCCTGCTGCCGAAGATCTCCGAGACGTTCGGCTGGAGCACCGGGCAGGCCACGGCGATCGCCACCGGCGTGACCATCGGCACCTTCGTCGTCTCCCTGCTGGTCGGGCCGATGCTGGACCGCTGGGGCCGCAAGCCGAGCCTGATCGTCACCACGGCGGGCGCCGCGATCTCCTCCGGCCTCACGGCACTGGTCGGCGGCGCCGCCTCGCTGATCGGAGCGCGGGCCGTCTCCGGCCTCGGCTACTCCGAGGAGGTCGTCAACGGCGTCTACCTCAACGAGATGTACGGCAAGAGCCGGCGCCGCGGCTTCATGTTCAGCCTGGTGCAGAGCGGCTGGCCGGTCGGCGCCCTGCTGGCCGCGGCGTTCGCGGCCGTGCTGCTGCCGGTCATGAGCTGGCGCTGGATCTTCCTCCTCGCCACCTTCCCGGTCGTCGTCATCCTCGTCGCCGGATCCAAGCTCCGTGAGTCGCCCTCCTTCGTCGCCCTCAAGCGGACGAGGGAACTGCGCAAGGAGGGACGCGACGCCGACGCGACCAAGCTGGCGAAGCTGTACGACCTCGACATCAGCCGGGACAACGAGTCCGGTCTGCGCCAGCTCTTCGCCCCGGACCTGCGCCGACACACCCTGTGCCTGTCCGGAGCGTGGCTGTTCAACTGGATGGGCATCCAGGTCTTCTCGGTGCTGGGCACCACCATCCTCACCGACGGCAAGGGCGTCTCGTTCTCCAGCGCCCTGGTCGTGCTCATCCTGGCCAACCTGGCCGGCTTCCTCGGCTACCTCACCCACGGGTACCTCGGTGACCGGATCGGCCGACGGACGACCATCATCGTCGGCTGGACCATCGGCGGCATCGTCATGACGGCGATGCTCTTCGGACCGGACAGCGCCGCGTACGTCATCCCGATGTACGCCCTGGGGCTGTTCTTCCTCCTCGGCCCGTACTCCGCCATGGTGTTCTACATGGGCGAGTCGTTCCCGGCCCGGGTCCGCGGCATCGGCTCCAACACCGCCCACGTGATGGGCCCCGCGGGCGCGGTCGCCGGATCGGCACTGCTCAGCGCGGTCATCGGCCTCGGAGCGAGCGCCACCACGGCCGCGTTCGTCGCGGGCGCCCTGGGGATGTTCCTCTCCGGCGTGCTGATGCTCGGCGCCAACAAGGTCAGCCAGGACACGGACGACGAGCCCGCGCTCCAGGCCGCGGCGCCCTGAGCCGACCGTTTTCCCCTCCCTTCCCGGTGCGTGGCGGCCCGCACCCGCCACGCACCGGGGACTCCACGAAAGGCAGGACATGACCTCCACCGAGCTCACCGCACCGGTCCGCGACGACGGGCTGGCCGGCAAGGTCGCCGTCATCACCGGCGGCGCGAGCGGCATCGGCCGCGCCCTGGCCGTCGCCTACGCCCGTGCCGGGGCCCACAGCGTCGTCGGCTTCTACCCCAAGGACCCGCACAGCGCCGACGAGACCGTCCGGCTGGTCGAGGCCGCCGGCGGCCGCTGCACCGCCGTCGCGGTCGACGTCCGGGACAGCGGGCAGGTCGACGCCCTCGCCCGGACCGCCGTCGAGACGTACGGACGGCTGGACATCGCGGTGGCCGGGGCCGGCGTACTGCGCCGGGCCGCCCTGGCGGACCTCGACGACGACGCCTGGAACGACATGCTCTCGGTCGACCTGACCGGTGTGCTGCGCACCTTCCGCTCCGCCGCCGCCGTGATGACCGGTCCCGGCTCCATGGTCGCGGTCTCCTCCATCGCCGGCGGGGTGTACGGCTGGGACGACCACGCCCACTACGCCGCCGCCAAGAGCGGGGTGCTGGGACTGTGCCGGTCGCTGGCGACCGAACTCGCCCCCCGCGGCATCCGGGTCAACACCGTCATTCCCGGACTGATCGAGACCCCGCAGTCGCTGGACGAGAAGAACTCCCTGGGACCCGCCGGGCTCGAAAAGGCCGGCCGGAGCATCCCCGCGGGCCGGGTGGGCGAGGCCGACGAGGTCGCCCGCGCGATCCGCTTCCTCACCAGCGACGACGCCGCGTACATCACCGGCCAGGAGCTGATCGTGGACGGCGGCCTCACGGTCCGCTGGCCGGAGTGACCGACTGACGGCGGGCCGAGCGGCGGCGGGCCGAGCGGTAGTACATCAGGCAGCAGTGAACGAAAGCGGCAGCGGACAGGGCCGCGGCGAGAAAGGTGAACGGCATGGGAGTCCTCGAACAACAGGTCGCGCTGGTGACGGGTGCGGCGAGCGGCATCGGGTCGGCGATCGCCGAGGCCTACGCGGCTGAGGGCGCTCGGCTCTTCCTGGCGGACCGCGACGCCGACCGGCTCTCCGCGCTCGCCGAGCGCCTCACGGCGCAGGGCACGGAGGTGGCCACCGCGGTCGTCGACGTGACCGACGCGGAGCAGACCCGGCAGATGGTGGAGAACTGCGTGTCCGGCCTGGGCGCGCCCGACGTCCTGGTCAACTCCGCGGGCATCCTCACCGAGGTACCGCTGGTCGAGATGGACGTCGAGACCTGGGACGAGATGATAGCCATCGACCTGCGCAGCGTCTTCCTGTGCTGCCGCTGGACGGTGCCGCACATGGTCGCCCGCGGCAGCGGCCGGGTCATCAACATCGCCAGCCAGCTCGGCATCAAGGGCGGCGAGGGCCTGGTGCACTACTCGGCGGCCAAGGCCGGCGTCATCGGCCTGACCAAGGCGCTGGCCAGGGAGGTGGGCCCGAAGGGGGTGCTGGTCAACGCGATCGCACCCGGCCCGGTGTTCACCCCGCTGGTGGACGGCATCAGCGAGGACTGGAAGAAGGCCAAGCAGGCCGAACTGCCCCTCGGCCGCTTCGGGGTCCCGGCGGAGGTCGCCCCCACCGCCGTGCTGCTGGCCAGTGATCCGGGCGGCAACCTCTACGTGGGGCAGACCCTCGGCCCCAACAGCGGCGACGTCATGCCGTGAGTGCGGTGGGTGTCCTGCGTTCCGAGTCCGTGAGAGGCGGGTGAGTTCCGATGTGCGGAGCCTGTGGCGGTGGCCGTTCCGTGCCGCGCTGGGAGGACGTCCTGGCCCCGCCCGCCCGGTCGGTCCTCGCCGACCGGGCGGCACGGACCGGGCAGCTCCTGGACCCCGGGTCCGGACTGCGGGTCAGGTCCTGGCTGTCCGCGGGATACCTGCTCAGCGACCGGGTCGGCCGCACCGTGCACGCGGCCGACCTGGACACGCTGTGGCGGGCGGCGGCGGAGCGCGGTGCGCGGCCCAGGGGCTGGCGGCCACTGGGCGGTGCGGACACCACCGTGTCCGTCGAGCTGACCGGCGGCTGGGACCTGGCCGCGGCGGCGGTCTGGTGCGCCGCCGCGGCCAGGTCGGCACCGGACGCCTCCCTGCGCATCACCCTGCCCGACCGTGCGGGGGACCGCGTCCTCGGGATCACCCTCGCGTCCGGCGCCGTACGGGCGACGGTGCTGCACGGCCCCGGGAGCCCTGCCGGCGACAGCGCGCCGGACGGCCGGGTGTTCGGGGCCGCGGTGCTGATCAGCGGGACCGGCGCGGCCGACGCGGCCCGTCACCTGCGCGGCCACCACGACGTGACGCGCGCCGCGGCCGAGCGGGGCTGACCGAAGCGGGCATCAGAGCCGGGCCGGACGCCGGAGAGCGGTCAAGAGAGGCCATATGTGCCGGTAGGGGACCCCTGGCAGGGAACCGCCGGGGCACCAGGCACACTCTGTGGTTGTAATCCCTCTTCGTAAAGGATGACCCAGGCATGATCACGCTCACGAAGGAAGACGGCCCGGCGGACCTGGACGGAGTGACCCATCTGTCCATCGGAGTCTCCTGGGACCCCACCGCGGGCAGCAGCGGCGGGTTGCTGGGCAAGCTGCGCCACAAGACCGGCACCGACCTCGACCTGATCGCCATCGCCATGCACGGCGGGGACCCGGTGCGCCTCGCCGGCCTCGACTCGCTCGACCCCATGGGCAACGGCTCCCTGGTGCACAGCGGGGACAACCAGACCGGGCACGGGGACGGCGACGACGAGACCGTCACCGTCGAATTCGCCCGGATCCCGCCCCACATCACGTCGATCGTGTTCGTCGCCGCCGCGTACAAGAAGGGCAGCTCCTTCCAGAAGGCGCGCAACATCAGCTTCAAGGTCTACGACGCCACCGGGGGCAGCTCCCAGCAGGTCGCCGACATCTGGCCGAGCATGCTCACCCAGGACAACGGCTGCGCCGTCGCCAAGGCGATCCGGGTCGGCGGCACATGGAAGCTCGAAGTGATCAATGAGACGGGCAAGATCAAGCAGGGCGACGAGCACGCCCTGATGCGCTTCGCCGTCAGCAAGTAGTCCGTTCCCGGGGGCGGCCTCGTCGTCACCCACGGCCCGGCAGGCCACCCGGGCTGCGACGCGCGTCGGTGCCGGACGTGCTCGGTGGGGGGGCGTCGAGGAGCCCCCGGGGGAGGCTTATCGGTGCGAGGACTTCGCGCACGCGGGTGTGGACGGGCCGGCAGCGGGGACGACGCGGAAGGCCAGGCACACGACGGGCGTGTCGTCCTGAACCGGCGTGCCCTCGCGCTCCCAGAAACGGCGGTGCCCGGCGCGCCACTCCTCCAGGGAGGCGTCCCCCTCACCCTCGGCGGCGGCGTGTTCCCAGTCGACCTCGCTGAAGGAGGTCAGCTCCACCCCGGTGATCTCGATGGTGGTGACGGCGTGGCCGTCGTTGTCCACGAGGGCCAACCGCTCACCGACGAACTCCAGACCCTCGGTCTCCTCGACGTACTCGGCCAGCAGACCGGTCGTGGCGGTCTTCCGTCCTTCCAGGACAAGGGAGTTCAGTTCGGTCCGCAGGTCATCGGGGGTACCGAGTTCCATCGCGCGCATACCGTTGACACGTGGCCACACTGTCGCATCGCCTCACTTGATCACCCGCGTCGGTCGCGGTCCGCTCCGGGGCGATCATTATGGCCCGGAGCCCGGAGCCCGGAGCCCGGAGCCCGGAGCGACCACCTCACGCCCGGTCCGTCAGCTCCTCCGCGTAGACCTGGGACAGCGGCTGGGGCCCGACGTACTGCTGGCAGTTGCACTCCCCGGCCTCGTAACGCAACGGTTTCTTGTTCTCGTCCCAGGCCGTCGGCACCTCGACGCGCTCGTGGCACCGCCCCTGTTTGTCGTGCTTGGCGAGGTGGTGGGTGCACCCGCACACCGGTTCCGGGGGCCTGTGCGCCGCTTCGACGGCCAGTCGTTCCTGCTTCGCCGCCTCCAGCAGTTCGAGCTTGCGTTCGTGCCGGTTGCGCAGCGCGGTGCGGACGTTGTCGGCGGCCCACGCGAAACCGCCCGTCCAGAAGAGGATGAGTACCCACCAGATCCAGTTCATCAGCCGACTCCCCCTCAATCCGGCGTGCAGCCACCCCGCTGCCTCGGTGCCGGGTCTCCGCCTGGCACCGAAGCCAGAATAGGGGGTGACGTCGAACAGCGCGCCCAGCAGGACCTCTTCCGCCCCGCCGACCGTGGCGATCCGCCCCGCGGCGCCGGACCGGGCGGGTTCCCGGCGCCTCACACGGGAAGCCGCGGCACGCTCTCGAGGAGCCGACGGGTGTACGGGTGCGCGGGGGAGCCCAGCACCTGTGCCGTGTCCCCCTGTTCGACGACCCGTCCGCGCTCCAGGACGGCAGTGCGTTCGCACAGGGACGCCACGACCGACAGGTCGTGGGAGACCATGACCACGGTCAACCCCTGTTCCCGCTGCAGTTCGGCGAGCAGATCGACCACGGCGACGCGCGTCGTGACGTCCAGCGCGCTGACGGGCTCGTCGGCCAGCAGCACCCGCGGGTGGCACACCGTCGCCCGGGCGATCGCGATGCGCTGGCGCTGGCCGCCGGAGAACTCGTGCGGATAGCGTTCGGCCGCGTCCGCCGGCAGCCCCACCCGCTCCAGCGCCTCGGCCACCTTGGGGACCGCCGTGGCCTTCGAGTCGAGGCCCAGGGAGCGCAACGGCTCGGCGACGATGCCGCCGACGCGGCTGCGGGGGTCGAGCGACGAGTACGGGTCCTGGAAGACGCACTGCACGCTGCGCCGGAAGTGCCGCATCTGCCGGCGGTCACGCACGTTCAGCCCGGCGCCGTCGAAGCCGACCGTGCCCCGGGTCGGCCGGGCCAGGCCCAGGAGCAGCCGCAGCAGAGTCGTCTTGCCCGCGCCGGACTCGCCGACGAGCGCGAGGCTGCGGCCGGCCTCGACGGTGAGGGAGACGTCCCGCACGGCGGGCGTGGCGCTTCCCCGGTGGTGCAGCGAGACGTCCTTCAGCTCCAGGACCGGCGACGGTGGCGGTGGTGGCGTCGGTGTCATCGGGTGTCCCCCAGGTTCAGGGCGGACTCCAGCCGCCGGGCACTGCCCACCAGCGCCTTGGTGTAGGGGTGGTTCGGTGAGCGGACGAGGTCGAGGAGGGTTCCCTCCTCGACGGCGCGGCCCCCGCGCATGACCAGGGCACGGTCGGTGATCCTGGCGACCACGGCGAGGTCGTGGCTGACGAAGACGACGGCCATGCCGCGTTCCCGCACGAGGGTGTCGATCAGGTCGAGCATCTCGGCCTGCACGGACACGTCGAGTGCGGTGGTCGGCTCGTCCGCGATGAGCAGCTTCGGTTCGCAGGCCAGTGCCATGGCGAGCGCGACCCGCTGGCGCTGGCCGCCGGACATCTCGTGCGGGAAGGACCGGGCGATACGGTCGGGTTCGGCCAGCCGCACCTGTTCCAGGGCGTCGACGACGGCCTTCTTCAGGGCGGCGCCCTTGAGCCCCCGCCTGCGCAGAGGTTCGGCGACCTGCCTGCCCGCCCGCATCAGCGGGTCCAGGGCGGTGAGCGGCTCCTGGAAGACGACGGCGGCGTCCCGCCCCCGCACGCGCGTGAGGTGCTCCTCACGCGCGCCGACGATCTGGGTTCCGGCGAGCTCGACGCTGCCGGTGGCGGTGATGCCCTCCGGCAGGAGGCCGAGGGCCGCCAGCGCGGTCAGCGACTTGCCGGAGCCCGACTCGCCGATGAGGCCGAGCCGCTCGCCGCGTGCGACGGACAGCGACAGATCGTTGACGAGTGTGGTTCCGTCCGCGGTGCGCAGGGTGAGGCCGCGGATGTCGAGGAGGGTCATGCGCGCCTTCGCCGGGTCGTCGGGTCGAGGGTGTCGCGCAGGCCGTCCGCGACGAGGTTCACGCCCACGACCAGCAGGACGAGCAGAACGCCGGGAGCGAGCGCGCCGGCCGGCGCGGTGGTGAAGGTGGCCTGCGCCTCCTGGAGCATGCGGCCCCACGAGGCGTTGGGCGGCGGTGCGCCCAGGCCCAGGTAGGACAGGCCCGCCTCGGCCAGCACGGCGAGCCCGAACTGGAGGGCCAGGTTGACCGCGAGGGTCGGCCAGATGTTGGGCAGGACGTGCCGGGCCACGGTACGCGGCCAGGACGTGCCGGAGACACGGGCCGCGGTGATGTAGTCCTGGTTCAGGATTCGTTTGGCCAGGATGCGGGTCAGCCGGGCCACGACCGCGCTCTGCGCGAGTCCGATCGCCAGCACGGCCGAACCGAGCGTCGCCGAACGTGCGGCGACGATGAGCATCGCCAGCAGCAGGGTCGGGAAGGCGATCAGGATGTCGAGGAACGCGGAGAGGGTGTCGTCCAGCCAGCCCTGCGCGAAGGCCGCGAGCAGCCCCAGCAGGACTCCGAGGGTCGCCGCGATCAGGACCGAACCCAGCCCGGCCTCGACGGCGATCCGCGATCCGATCATCACCTGGGTGAACAGGTCGCGTCCGAGTTTGTCGGTACCCAGCAGATGGCCGTCCCCGGGAGCGGTGAGCCGGCCGCCGGAGGTGTCGTCGGCGTCGTACGGGGTCCACACCAGCGAGACGAGCGCGAGCAGCGCGATCAGGGCCGCGAGCACGCACCCGGTGAGCAGGGTGTACGAGCGCACCGGGCGGCGCCGTTCGACGGCGGCCCCGGTCATCGGGCACCTCCTGCGAGGCTGCCGCGCAGCCTCGGGTCGATGATCCGCTGGACGAGGTCGGCGGCGAAGCCGATGAGCAGGACGGCCAGGGTGGAGACGAACAGCACGCCCTGGACGACCGGATAGTCGTGCTGGGCGATGCCGGTGACGAGCAGGGAGCCGAGGCCCGGCAGCGCGAACACCGACTCCACGACCACCGCGCCGAGCAGTGTGGACGCCAGCTCGACACCGAGGACGGAGACCACCGGCACGGAGGCGTTGCGCAGCCCGTGCCGCCACATGGCCTGTCCGAACGAGGAGCCCAACGCCCGTGCGGTGCGCAGGTAGTCACTGCCCAGGACGTCCAGGGTGGCCGAGCGGACGTACCGGATCAGCGACGCGCTCATCACCAGCGCGATGGTCACCACGGGCAGCACCAGCGACCGGATCGCCTCGCCGGGCAGCGACCAGCCGTCCGGCGGGAACCCGCCGGCCGGCAGCCAGCCCGCGTTCAGCGCGAACACGGCGATGAGGATCATACCGAGCCAGAACACCGGTACGGCGATGCCCAGTTGCGAGACACCGCTGAGCAGGCCGCCGTACCAGGTGCGCCGCTTGTAGGCGGCCACGAACCCGGCCGGCAGCGCGATCAGGACCGCGAGGACGAACGCGGCCAGTGTCAGCGGGACCGTCACGTCGAGCCGGGCGGCCACCTCGGGCCCGACCGGCAGCGTGCTGACGAACGAGGTTCCCAGATCCCCGCTCGCCAGCTGCCCGAGCCAGTGCGTGAACTGCTCGGGCAGCGGCTTGTCGGACCCGATGGACTGCCGGGCCGCCGCGATCTGCTCGGGGGTCGCGCCCACCGTGGTGAGCGCGTTGGCGGGGTCGCCGGGCAGCAGACGCAGCAGCGCGAACAGCACCACGCTCGCGAGCGCCAGCGACACCAGCAGGAAGACGGAGCGGCGCAGGAGGTACCGCGTCATCAGCTCTTCTTCTTGATGTCGTAGGCGAAGAACTGCGAGTTGAGACCGTTGAGCGGGTAGCCGGACAGCTTGGTGTTCGCCACGACGATCTGCGGGTAGAGGTAGAGCCAGTCGCTGGCCGCGTCCTCGGCGGTCTTGCGGTTGACCTTCTTCAGCAACTCGGTCTGCTCCGCCTCGGTGGCGGCCGCCTCGGCCTCCTCGACCCAGCGGGTGACCTGCTTGTCGTCGTAGCCCCAGTAGAAGTCGGGGTTGCCGTACCAGACCAGGTCGCGGTCGTTGACGTGCTCCTGGAGCGTGGCCGTGAAGTCGCGGTTCTGGTAGACCTTCGTGTACCACTCGTCCGACGTGATCGTGTTGATCTTGACGGTGATGCCGACCTTGGCCAGCTCCGACTTGATGAACGTCGCGGCGGTCGGGTGCGGGTCGTAGTTGGGGGTGTCGAGGGTGAAGCTGAAGCCGTCCGCGTGACCGGCCTCCTTCAGCAGTTTCTTGGCCCGTGCGGGGTCGTGGGTGTCGACGTCGGTGAGGTCCTCGTACCACGGGTCGGTGGGAGGCACCATCGAGCCGATGAGCTTGCCGTAGCCGCCCCAGACGGACTCCAGCAGCTTCTTGTCGTCGATCGCGGCGGAGACGGCCTGCCGCACCTTGACGTCGGTGAAGGGCTCGGCCTTGTCGTTGAAGGCGAGCAGCAGCTTGGTGGTGGAGTTGCCGTCGTTGACCTTGTAGTTCGGGTTCGACGTGAACTGGTCGAGGGCGTCGGGCGACTGCTCGCTGGTGACGATGTCGACGGCGTTCGTCAACAGCGCGTTGTTCAGCGCGGTCGCGTCCTTGTAGTAGTGGAAGACGACCTGCTTGTTGGCCGCCGCCTCACCCCAGTACCCGTCGAACCGGTCCAGGCTCAGGGCCGATCCGCGCGTCCACTTCTTCAGCCGGTACGGCCCCGTGCCGTCCTCGCTCGTCTTCAGGTCCTTCGCCTCGGAGTTGATGATCCAGACGTAGGAGAGGTTGTAGACGAAGGAGATCGACCGCTTCGACAGCGTGACCTTCACCGTCCGGGCGTCGGGGGTGGCGATGTCCTCGATCACTTCGAGGTTGCTCTTGCGGGCGGACTGCGAGTCCTCGGCGAGCACCCGCTCCAGGCTGTACTTGACGTCCTTGCTGCTGAGCTGCTTGCCGCTGTGGAACGTCACACCCTCCTGGAGGGTGAAGGTGTAGGTGAGGCCGTCCTCGCTGACCTTGTGGTCCTCGGCGAGCAGCGGCTCGACCTCGCCGTCGTCGGCGAGCTTGAACAGCCCCTCGTAGACGTTGCCGTTGAGGGCCTCGGTGACGCCCTGGCCGCCGCCCGCGGTGTTGTCCAGGTTCTGCGGCTCGTAGAGGGAGCCGATGTTGACGGTGGCGTCCTTGTCGTACGTGCCGCCCACCGCGCCGCCGCCCCCCGAACCGCCGCCGCACGCGGAGAGGGCCAGGGCGAGCGTGACCGCGGTGGCGGTGCCGTACAGGGAGGACTTCTTGATGCTCATGACAGGGTGTGCCTTCGTGCTGCGAGGAGGGGGGAGGAAAGACGGCGGAGGCGATCAGCGCTGCGCCGGGAAGCCGTCGCGGAAGACGGGAAGCTTCTCGCCGGCCTCGACGGGCAGGTGGAAGCGGTTCTGCCGCGGCGGCATCGGACAGTTGTACTGGTCGGAGAAGCCGCAGGGCGGGACGAAGGCGCGGTTGAAGTCGAGCACGACCCGGCGGTCGTCGTCCGCCGTCCGCCGCACGAACAGGAAACGCCCCGCCCCGTAGGTGGTGGCGCCGTTGGTCGGGTCGCCGAAGACCAGCAGCAGGGTGCCGTCGTCGTCGAAGGCGCTGAGCGTGTACGTGTGTCCGTCCAGCGTGAGCTCGATGTCCCCCGGGACCACCAGGTCACGGGTGCCGCCGTTGTCGCGGATGTGCTCGAAGGGGACACGCCGGGCACCCGGCACCGGTGTGTAGGAGGCCTCCAGGACCCATGCCGGGTCGTGGGGGAAGGCGTCGGTGCCCTCGAAGTGGCGGAGGGCCGGTGCCGCGGAGTCCCAGAACCGGAGCCCGTGCTCGGGCGCGCCGGTGACGCGGTCGGTGCGCTCCAGTGTGGTGACGGTCACCGTGTCCGGCTGCCCCGCCCGGGCCGCCTCGACGTCGGGACGTTCACCGGCCGGCAGCCAGCGGGTCTCGACGAGGGCGAGGTTTCCCGTCGGCGAGGTGAGCGCGCGACGGCGCTCGGCACGCCAGGTGTCCCACTCCGCCGCGGAATCGGCGGCGGGCGGGGCGGGGACGGCGGGGTGGGACACGGTCTGGCTCATTCACGTCGAGGTCGGGGGCGGTCACGCCGCGCGCATCACGCCGCGTGAATAGATGCCCAAAGCATGGACTATATGATCCATAAGTCGACCTAATGTCAAATTCCGGCCAGGGGTGCGCGGGCCGCTCGGCGGCGGTTCGTGCGCGGTGCCGGCGCCGGCGGTGCGGCGGCCGATGGCCGGAGTTGTTCGATCACGTCGTCCAGGCGCGCGGCGGCGGTCCGCTCACCGGGTGGGCCGCACCCCCGCCTGTGCCCGTTCCGGCCCCGGAGGTTCCGTGGTGGCGGGCTCCTCCGCGGTCAGGATGGCGGTCAGCAACCCGGGAAAGCGCTGCTCCAGCTCCGTTTCGCGCAGTTCGCTGTAGCGCGAGGTGCCTTCCTCGAACTGCGAGATGACGCCGCTCTCGCGCAGGACCTTGAAGTGGTACGTCGAGGTCGACTTGGACACCGACAGCCCGAACGCGCTGCAGTTCATGGGGTGGCCGGCCCGCGCGAGGGAGCGTGCGATGCCCAGCCGCAGCGGCTCGCCGAGGGCGCGCAGCACCAGGTCCACCGGGACCTCGCGCAGATCGGGGTGGGGGAGGGCCTTCTTGGCGGGCGCACGCCTTGCATGAGTGGACACATGAGGAGTCTACGCCCCGTGGTACGTTGAATCTCGTAGTACGAAAAAGTTCCGACAAGGTCCGTCGGTGGTCCGCCGGTGATCCGTCGGCGGTCCGTGGTCGTGCGGGCCCGCACGACCACGTGCCGTACGAGCCGGGCCGAGTCGAGAACTTCCGCACAGGACCCCAGGCGTAACGGAGAGATCCTTGACCGACCCCACCCCGCAGCACGGCGCGACCGACGACCTGCTGTACACGCCCATCGACCTCGGCGGAGTCCGCCTGGACAACCGCACCGCCCTGGCCCCCATGACGCGGATCAGCGCCACCGAGGACGGGATGGTCACCGACCGCAACGCGCGCTACTACGCCGGATTCGCCCGTGGCGGTTTCGCGCTGCTCATCACCGAGGGAATCTACCCCGACACGGAGCACAGCCAGGGCTATCTGTACCAGCCGGGGCTCGCGACGGAGGCCCAGGGCGAGGCATGGCGGCCGGTGGTCGAGGCCGTGCACGCGGCGGGCAGCGCCGTGTTCGCCCAGCTCATGCACGCAGGCGCACAGTCCCAGGGGAACAGCCTCCGCCAGGGGACGGTCGGCCCCTCCGCCGTGGCCCCACGCGGCGAGCAGCTCGCCTTCTACCGGGGCAGCGGCCCCTACGCCACGCCGAAGGCCCTGGATGCCCGTGAACTCGCGGACATCCGCCGGGGCTTCGCGGACGCGGCCCGCCGCGCGGCCGCAGCGGGCTTCGACGGCGTGGAGGTGCACGGCGCGAACGGCTACCTGCTCGACCAGTTCCTCACCGACTACCTCAACCGGCGCGAGGACGAATACGGCGGCAGCGTCGAGAACCGCGTGCGCCTGGCGGCCGAGGTCGTGGACGAGGTGCTCCAGGCCGTGGGCTCCGAGATCGCGGTCGGCATCCGCATCTCCCAGTCCAAGGTCAGCGACTTCCACCACCGCTGGGCCGGCGGCGCCGAGGACGCCGAGATCATCTTCACCACCCTGGCCCGTACCGGCGCGCACTTCCTGCACACCACCGAACACAAGGCGCTCGAGCCCGCTTTCTCCACCGGTACGGAGACCCTGGCCGAGCTCGCGAAGAAGTTCAGCGGGCTGCCGGTGATCGCCAACGGCGGTCTGGGAGACCCGGAGGCCGCCCGTGCCGTACTGGGTTCCGGGGCCGCCGACGTCGTCGCGCTCGGCAAGGGCGCCCTCGCGCAGCGGGACTGGCCCCACCGGGTGCGTGACGGCCTCGAGTTCGCGACCGAGATGCGCCCCGACACCCTCGGGCCGCTCGCCGACGTCAAGGACTGGGAACTGGCTCCGTGAACACGCCTGCCTGACCGGCGACGTGGTCGTCGCGGCCCGCCCGTCATGCCGGCACCCGGCTCAGGACCGCCGGTTCCCGCGGGCCGCGTCCCCGACGAGGCGGCGGAGCCACAGATGGGCGGGATCGTCGGTGAGGGTGCCGTGCCAGATCGAGCTGACCGTGTAGGTGGGCATCGGCAGGGGCGGCGGGGAGGTGGTCAGGCCCAGGGCCTCGGCGTAGACGGTGGCCGCATGGGTGGGGAGCGTGACCAGGGCGGGCAGGGCGGGGAGGTGGAGAGCGGCTCCGGCGAAGTGGGTGGTGGAGGCGATCACCCGGCGCTCCAGTCCCCGTGCCTCCAGGATGTCGTCGACGATGCCGCGCCGGCCGTCGTAGGAGATCAGCAGGTGCGGGTGGGTCAGATAGTCGTCCAGGGTGATCGGGGTCCCAAGAGGCAGCAGGCGGTGGTCGAACAGGCAGGTGTAGCCGGAGTCGAACAAGCTGTGGCTGCGGTGATCGGCCCCGTGGGCGGGGGCGGCGGACACCCCGAGGTCGATCTCGCCCCGGTCGATCATGCCGGTGACGGTGTTCCGGTTGGCCTGCCGTACGGCGAGCCGGACGCCCCGCAGTCCGGCGGTTGCGGCCAGCAGCCGGGGCATGAGCGCAGCCTCCAGATCGTCGGACATGCCCAGGGTGAAGACGCGCCGGGCCGTGCGGGGGTCGAAGCGGTCCCGGTCGGTGACCACGCCGTGGATCAGCCCG
The DNA here is from genome assembly GCF_040655635.1 of Streptomyces sp. NPDC050388. Classification (NCBI taxonomy): domain Bacteria; kingdom Bacillati; phylum Actinomycetota; class Actinomycetes; order Kitasatosporales; family Streptomycetaceae; genus Streptomyces; species Streptomyces sp. NPDC050388. Next base: position 47,090 of record NZ_JBFAKH010000016.1, on the reverse strand, counting down.
AGGGCCGGCTCGATACGGCGGGCCAGTGCGACGGCGCGCGGTGTGGGCTCGACACCGCCACCGGTGCGGGTGAACAACTCGTCGTCGAACAGCCCGCGGAGTCGGCCCAGGGCGGCGCTGGTGGCGCTCTGGCTCAGATGCAGGGCGGCGGCGGCCCGGGTGACGCTGCGCTCCCGCATCAGAGCGGAGAAGACGACCAGCAGGTTCAGGTCGGCCTTCCGGAATTCGGTCTCATAGATGTCGATCATCGCAAAGATGAGTTTGCCGGACGAGGGCGAGGGTTCCTACGGTCGACGCATGACTGCTGCCGTCCCCGCCGCGCCTGTTCAGCCCCGTCGCACCGTGACCGTCGCCGTCGTCCAGGCGGCGGCCCCGCTGTTCGACACGCCGACCGCGCTGACCCGGGCGGAGGAACTCATCCGTGAGGCCGCCGGCCGGGGCGCCCGGGTGGTCGTGCTGCCCGAGGCGTACCTCGGCGGCTACCCCAAGGGGCTGGACTTCGGCATCACGGTCGGCAGCCGCACCCCGGCGGGCCGCGACCTCTTCCGCCGCTACCACGCCGCGGCCATCGACGTCCCCGGCCCGGAGGTCGAGACGCTGGCCGCCGTCACCCGGGAACTCGACTGCCACGCTGTGGTCGGCGCCGTCGAGCGCAGCGGCGGCACCCTCTACTGCGTCGCGCTCTTCTTCGGTCCCGACGGCTACCGGGGCCTGCACCGCAAGCTGATGCCCACGGCGGGCGAACGCTACCTGTGGGGGCAGGGAGACGGCTCCACCCTCCCCGTCGTCGACACCGGCACGGCCCGCCTCGGTGCGGCCATCTGCTGGGAGAACTACATGCCGCTCCTGCGTACCGCCATGTACGCCAAGGGCGTCGACCTGTGGTGCGCGCCGACGGTGGACGACCGCGAGGCATGGCAGTCCACCATGCGGCATGTCGCCCTGGAAGGACGCTGCTTCGTCCTCAGCGCCTGCCAGTACCTGCGTCGCGACGCCCTGCCGGCCGACCTCCACCCCGTCCAGGGCGACGCACCGGACACGGTCCTGATCGGTGGCGGCTCGGTCATCGTCTCCCCGCTCGGCGACGTCCTGGCCGGGCCGCTCCGCGACGGCGAGGGCATCCTGACGGCCGAACTCGACCTCGACGACCTCGTCCGGGCGCGCTTCGACTTCGACCCCGTCGGCCACTACGCCCGCCCCGACGTCTTCACGCTCCACGTCGACGAGTCGCCCCGCCCGACCGTGACCGGAAGCTGATCGCGTCCGGCAGCCGCCGGATGAGACCCTCGGCAGCGTCCAAGAGACTCTGATCCATCGCTCCATCGCTCCATCGCTCCATCGCTCCATCGATTCGTCGGTTCGTCGATCCGTCGACCACCGACGGCCGCACCACCTTCGCGCAAGTGACCGAACGGGAGTTCTCGTGACGTACGACATCGACGCCATCCGCGCGCAGTTCCCCGCGCTGGCCGCCGGGATCGCCCACTTCGACGGCCCCGGTGGTTCACAGACCCCCCGACCCGTCATCCGGGCCATCACCGACGCCCTGTCCCTCCCGCTGTCGAACCGCGGCCACCGCGTGGCGGGGGAGCGCAACGCCGAGACCATCGTCACCGAAAGCCGCCGGGCCATGGCCGACCTGCTGGCCGCCGACCCGGCGGGGATCGTCTTCGGGCGCAGCGCCACACAGCTCGCCTACGACTTCTCCCGCGTCCTCGCCAGGACCTGGTCACCGGGGGACGAGGTGGTCGTGACCCGGCTGGACCACGACTCGAACATCCGGCCCTGGGTCCAGGCGGCAGCCCGGGCGGGTGCCACCGTCCGCTGGGCCGACTTCGACCCGGCCACCGGGGAACTGACCCCCGCCGACATCGCGGCCGTCCTGTCGGAGCGTACGCGGCTGGTAGCCGTGACCGCAGCCTCCAACCTGATCGGTACACGTCCCCGGATCGCGGAGATCTCCCGTCTGGCGCACGGCGTCGGTGCGCTGACGTACGTCGACGGCGTGCACCACGCCGCCCATTCCCTGGTCGACGTCGCGCAGTTGGGCGCGGACTTCTTCACCTGCTCGCCCTACAAGTTCCTGGGCCCGCACCACGGCGTTCTCGCCGCCCGCCCCGAACTGCTGGAGACCCTGCGTCCCGACAAGCTCCTGCCCTCCACGGACGCGGTGCCGGAACGCTTCGAACTCGGCACGCTGCCCTATGAGTTCCTCGCCGGCACGCGCGCCGCCGTCGACTTCCTCGCCGGATTCGACACGGACGCCGAGGGAACCCGGCGCGAGCGGCTGGCCGCGGGGTTCGCGGCACTGGAGGAGCACGAGGAAGCCCTGCGGGTCCGGATGGACAAGGCGCTGAGCGCCCTCGACGGCATCACGGTCCACTCCAACGCCGCCGACCGCACCCCCACCCTGCTGCTGACCTTCGACGGCCGCAGCACGACGGACGCCTACGCGTTCCTGGCGGACCGCGGCGTCCACGCGCCGTCCGGCTCCTTCTACGCCCTCGAGGCCTCCCGGTGGCTGGGCCTGGGCGACGCCGGGGGCCTTCGCGTCGGCCTCGCGCCCTACACCCACGCCGGGGACGTCGACAGGCTGGTGGAGGGCCTGGCGGACTTCCTGCGCTCCTGAAGGCCGTCAGCGCCGCATGGCGTCGGCGACGACCTCACCGATGAGGACGGCGGTGGCGGCGGGCCCCCGGTGGGGCGCGTCCGGCAGGATCGGGGTGTCCGCGACACGCAACCCCCTTACGCCGTGGACGCGTCCGAACCGGTCCACGACGGCGTGCTCGGGATCGTCGGCGGGACCCATCGCGACAGTGCCGCAGGTGTGCTGGGCGGTGCCGAGGTGCTCGCGGATCCACTGGTCGAGGGTCCGGTCGTCGTCCAGGACCTCGCGGCCGGGATCGACCAGCCCCGGGTGACGTCGGCGAAGGGCGGACTTTCGAGGAGGGCCGCGGTGACGCGCACGCCCTCCCGGAGGCGGCGGTCGTCGGCGCCGCCGAGGTAGCCGTGGTCGATGCGCAACGGAGCGGCGGGGTCGGCCGAGCGGAGGCGCAGCCGACCGGTGCGACGGGGGCCAGGGCGGACACGAGGAACGACAGGGAGCCACCGGCCACTCCTGCGCCCCCGGTCAGCCGGGACATGGGCACCAGTGACTGCAGGACCTCCAGATCGCCGGGACCGCCCCCGCCGCCCGGTGTCACGGGCCCGCCGCCCGACGAGGTGAGGTGCAGGCACCCACCGAGCCACGAGCCGGACGGCCCGTCCCAAGCCTCGCGAGGAGTCCACTCCAGAACCACCTGCGGGTGGTCGCTGAAGCCGGAGCCCACAGCGGGGGCGTCCCGGACCAGGGGGATGCCGACGTGTTCGAGGTCGGCGCGCGGCCCGATGCCGGGCAGGTGCAGAAGGTGAGGGGCGGCCAGGGCGCCGGTGCAGAGCACCACCGCGCCGGCGTCGAGGACGGAACGACGACCGTCGTGCTCGACGACGACGCCGGTGGCGCGGCCGTTCTCGATCACCACCCGGTGGACCGCGGTGCCGCCCAGGGCGGTGAGGTTGGGGCGATCGAGCACTTCGGGCGGCAGATAACTGAGCCCGGCGTTGTGACGCACCCCGTCGACCACGTTGGCGGGCACCGGCCCGAAGCCGGGTGGCGCTTGGTCGTTCTTGTCGGGGGCATCGGGGAAACCGAGGGCGTGGGCCGCGTCGCGGAACGCGGCGGCCGGGTGGTCCAGGCGACCGCGCCGGACACGCATCGGGCCGCCGTCGCCGTGCACGGGCCCGGCACCGTGGTCGAGGTCGTTCTCCAGTGCGCGCAGGAAGGGCAGCACCCTCTCGTAGGACCACGCGGGATTTCCCGCGGCGGCCCAGCCGGTCGAAGTCCTCGCGCCGGACCCGCACGAAGTAACCGCCGTTGACGGTGGACGAGCCGCCGAGGACGCGTCCGCGGGGGACCAGCCACGGCCGCTCCGGAGTGAGGCGCACCGGGTGTGCGCGGGTGGCAGGGTGGTTCGGCTGCGCGCCCGGAACCAGGCGCGCGTCCAGCAGCGCCGGGCCGAAACCGGCCGCGCCGCGCGGCAGGGGCCCGGCCTCCACCACGAGCACGCGGCGGTCGGGGTCGGATGGCGGCGGCGGGCTGTGGGGTGGGGTCCTCGGTCCCCTGCCGATCCGGTGAAAGCGTTCTCCACCGGCGGGCTCATGGCATCGGAGGACGGTGTTCGGGTGTCTTGGGCAGGGATCATGTCCCGTGACCGCGCCGTTGAGTGACGTTCCGTCGACGGGCCGACGTCCTCCCTCAATGCCGACGTCCTCCCTCAATGACGAACGCTGTGAGGGGGAAAAGGTGGACCGCTCTGTGTGCGCCGTACGGGACCAGGGGAACTTCCCGGGACCAGGAAGCCTTCGGGTCAGCGCGAGGGGGACCGAGCCGGGACGAGCCCTTCCCGGTTCTCCCGGCAGTCGGTGCGCCGGGCGGGGCCGCGGCGCACACGGGGATACCGTCGTCGGCATGGCCGGTGATCGCGCAGGGTGGCGCGCGTGTGTGCTCAGCGGCGTGGTGTTCGCCGTGTGCATGGTCGGTACCACGCTGCCGACCCCCCTGTACGGTCTCTACCGGGCGAAGTTCGGGTTCTCCGAGCTGACCGTCACCGTCGTGTACGCCGTGTACGCTTTCGGCGTCATCGGTGTCCTGCTGCTGGCGGGGAACATCTCGGACGCGGTGGGCAGGCGCCCGGTGCTGTTGTGCGGTCTCGGATTCGCCGCCCTGAGCGCCATCTGCTTCCTCAGCGCTGCCGACCTGGGATGGCTGTACGCGGGGCGGCTGCTGTCAGGACTGTCCGCCGGGCTGTTCACCGGGGCCGCCACGGCGTTCGTGATGGAACTGGCACCGCCCGGCGGCGCCTCTTGCGCCACCTTCGTCGCGACCGCCGCCAACATGGGCGGGCTGGGATGCGGACCGCTGCTCGCGGGAGTCCTGTCGCAGTATGCGGCCAGGCCGCTGTACCTGCCGTTCGCCGTGCACCTGGCCCTGGTGGCCGGCTCGGTCGTCGTCCTGCTGCGGCTTCCGGAGACCGTACGGGAGCGGCAGTCCCTGAGCGCCGTACGGCCGCGACGGCCCGGCCTGCCCCCGCAGGTGCGGGCGGTGTTCGGGCCGGCGGCGATCGCCTCGTTCGTGGGCTTCGCGCTGTTCGGGGTGTTCACGGCGATCAGCCCGGCGTTCCTCACACAGTTCCTGGACGTGCAGAACCGTGCCCTGAGCGGTCTGGTCGTCGCGCTGGCGTTCTTCGCCTCGACCGCCGGGCAACTGGCCGTCGGCCGGGTCGGTGCGACGCGCTCACTGCCATGGGGCTGTGCCGGCCTTCTCGCCGGGCTGGCGCTGCTCGCAGGCGCGCTGCACTGGAACCTGCTCGCGCCGGTGGTGCTGAGCGCGCTCGTCGGCGGTGCCGGCCAGGGGCTGGCGTTCCGCGGGGCGCTGTCCGCGCTGGCCGAGGTGTCTCCGGCGGGCGAGCGGGCGGGGGTGATCTCCATGCTGTTCGTGGTGGCCTATGCGGGCATCTCGGTGCCGGTGATCGGCGTGGGCGTACTGGACGGTCTCATCGGCTTGGAGGACGCGGGGCTGGTGTTCATCGCGTGCATGGCCCTCCTGGTCGTGACCGCGGTGGTCTACCTCCTCCGGCGGCCCGTGCCGTCGGGGGCCTGAGCGCATCACCCGTGCCCGCCCTGCCGCCGGTACCCGCCGTGGCCCGGACCGACTACCGAGACGCGGTCGCCACCATGCGGGCTGTGACACGCCCACTGCGTGTTCGCGCCGAACGGGAACGCGGGGCGCCATGGCAGGTCCTGGGGTGGCCGTTTCGTCATCCCGGAGGACCCACACCGTGGACATCCTGCTGTCGGTCCTGTTCGCGCTGGGCGCCGCGTGCAGCAACGCGCTCGCGACCGTTCTCCAGCGCAAGGCGGCCCTGAGCGTACCCCGGTCCGACAAGCTGAGGGTCGGATTGATGCTCGACCTGCTGCGGCGCCCCGTCCGGCTCGCCGGCATCGTCGCCGTGATCACCACGGCGGTCTGCCGAGCCGTAGCGCTTGTGACGGGGCCGTTGACGACCGTTCAGCCGCTGTTCGTGCCGGAGCTCCCGCTCGCTCTGGCCATCGCCACGGTGGTGCTGCGGGGGCGGCTGCCCCGCACCGGCTGGGTGGCTGCCTTCGCTGTGGTGGCAGCGAGCCGCAGGCGTCTCCTCCCACGGGGACACGGCACAGTGAGGGAGACCCCCCACACCACCGGGGCGGCCCCCGGGCCGGCCCGGGGAACTGCACGCTGTCACGGGCGCCGGAGCATGCCACAACCCTTCCCGGGTATTCGGCGGAGGCTGATTCGCTTCACTGAGGAGACGCCCATGACCATCGCCCATCCCGAGACCGCCGGACGCACGATCACCACCGACGTCCCGGCGCGCCTGGACCGCCTCCCGTGGTCGCGCTGGCACTGGAGCGTCGTCATCGGCCTGGGCACGGTCTGGATCCTCGACGGCATGGAAGTCACGATCGTCGGCAACATCGCCGGCCGCCTGTCGGAGGCCGGCAGCGGCCTGCCCATCACCTCCGGTGAGGTCACCGGTGTCGCCGCCGCCCTCTATGTGGCCGGTGCCTGCTCGGGCGCTCTGTTCTGGGGCCGTCTGACCGACATCCACGGCCGCAAGAAACTCTTCCTGATCACCCTCGCGGTCTATCTCGGCGCCACCGCCCTGACCTCGCTCGCCTTCGACACCTGGTGGTTCTTCCTCTTCCGCTTCCTCACCGGTTTCGGTATCGGCGGCGAGTACGCGGCCATCAACTCCGCGATCGACGAGCTGATCCCGGCGCACTACCGCGGACGCGTCAACCTGGTGATCAACGGCAGCTACTGGCTGGGTGCCGTCGGCGGCGCGCTGCTGTCGATCGTGGCGCTGGACACGTCGGTCTTCCCGGCGAACGTCGGCTGGCGGCTGACCTTCGCCCTGGGCGCCGTCCTCGCCCTGGTGATCCTCCTCGTACGCCGTCACGTCCCCGAAAGCCCCCGCTGGCTGCTGATCCACGGCCGTGACGCGGAGGCCGAGCGGCTCGTGCGCGGCATCGAGCAACGAGTCGAGGCCGAGACCGGCAAGCCGCTGCCCCGCGCGGGGGACGGGATGACCATCCGTCAGCGCAGGCGGACCACCTTCACCGAGATCGCCCGAACGGTCTTCGCCGAGTACCGCAAGCGGTCGGCCCTCGGCTTCTCCCTCTTCATCGGCCAGGCGTTCCTCTACAACGCCATCACCTTCGGCTACGGCGCGATCCTCACCCGGTTCTTCGACGTCCCGTCCGGCAGCACCGGCTACTACTTCGCCGTCATCGCCGTCGGCAACTTCCTGGGCCCGCTGCTGCTCGGCAAACTGTTCGACACCCTCGGCCGCCGCATCATGATCTCCGGGACGTATCTGCTCTCCGGCCTGCTGCTGTTCGGCACGGCCCGGCTGTTCGACCAGGGCTCGCTCAGCGCGACCAGCCTCACGGCCTGCTGGTGCGCGGTCCTGTTCTTCGCCTCGGCCGGCGCCTCCAGCGCCTACCTCACGGTCTCCGAGGTCTTCCCGATGGAGACCCGTGCGATGGCCATCGCCTTCTTCTACGCCATCGGCACCGCCGCCGGAGGCATCACCGGCCCCCTGATCTTCGCCGGCCTCACGAGCAGCGGCAAGGTCGGCGACGCGGTCCTCGCCTTCCAGATCGGCGCCGGCCTGATGTGCGCGGCGGGCATCGTGGCCGTCTTCCTCGCGGTGAACGCGGAACGCCGCTCCCTGGAGGACATCGCCGCCCCGCTCTCCGCCGCGGCTTCCCGCGTACCCCTCGGCGGGCGGGACGCGTAGCGTCCGGCCGTATGGAACCAACGGCTCAGTCACAGCCCGCATGCGGCGCCCGGCACCGGGCCCGTGACCTCGGCATCGTCATCGGACGCGCCGCCACCGGGCCCTTCAACGCGATCACCGATGTGCCGGGCGTCCGCGTCGGTCACACCACCGTCCGCCGACAGCCCGACGTGCACAGCGGAGTCACCGCCGTCGTCCCCGACACCGTCGGCCCCCGCACACCGCTGCCGGCGGGGGTGTTCACCGGCAACGGCTACGGCAAACTCATCGGTACGACCCAGCTCACCGAACTCGGCACGCTGGAGACCCCGGTGCTGCTCACCTCCACCCTGTCGGCCTTCCGCGTCGCCGACGCCCTCGTCGGCTGGATGCTGCGGCGGCCCGGATGCGAAGAGGTGCAGAGCCTCAATCCCGTCGTGGGGGAGTGCAACGACGGCCTCCTGTCCGACATCCGCGCCCGGCCCGTCCACGAGGAGCACGTCCGGGCCGCCCTCGACGAAGCGTCCGGCGGGCCGGTGGCCGAGGGCTGTGTCGGCGCGGGAACCGGCACGGTCGCGCTGGGTTTCAAAGCCGGCATCGGAACCTCCTCACGCACTGTGGTCCTGGAAGACCGGCACTGCACGGCGGGCGTCCTGGTGCAGGCGAACTTCGGCGGCACCCTGCGGGTGCTCGACCGCATCGTCACCCCGCGGTCCACGGGCATCGACGCCGACGGCCCGACGCCGGCCGAGGAGACCGGCTCCTGCATGATCGTGGTGGCCACCGACGCCCCCTCGACGCCCGGCAGTTCACCCGTGTCGCACGACGCGCGGTGTTCGCCCTGGCCCGTACGGGCGCGGCCTACAGCCATGGCAGTGGCGACTACGCCGTGGCGTTCGGTACGCGATCCGGCACCGGCGCCCCGGTGGCGGACGCCGAACTGGGGCCGCTGTTCGAAGCGGTCCTCGACGGGGTCGAGGAGGCGGTGCTCAACTCCCTGCTCGCCGCGACGACGACCACCGGCTTCAACGGCCGGACGGTACCGGCGCTCCCGGCGGACCGCCTGCTCGCCGCCCTCACGGCCCCTGCGCCACCGCGGACGCGCTGACGACGGACAGCGGCCGGGCGGGACGCGGCGCGGGACGGCGGCCCGGGACCTGCCGGGTACGCGCATGAAGGCGTCACGCGGGCCGGCGGTACCGTGCCCGCCGCATGTCCACGCGCCTCCCCCGCATCGGCGTGCCCTCGTCGCCGAGCAGTTCCGGTGCCGCCCCGTCATGGCAGGAGGCGGGTGTCCCGTCCGCGTGGACGACGCGCCACCACGGCACATTCTCGTCGAGCAGGCTCATGGCGCGCCCCACCTGCCGTGGGCCGACCCCGATGCTCCTGCCGATGTCCCCGTAGGAGGCGACGGAGCCGACCGGGATGGCAAGGACCGCCTCCCGGACGTCGTCGACGAAGCTCATGGCGGCCTCAGTCCGTCGGGGGGTAGACCAGGTGCCCGTCACGGACCCGCGCGTGCTCGTTCAGGACGGCCGGCCTCGACGCCGTGCCCGACAGGATGTGCACCACCTCCACGCCGGCGACGATCAGCGCGTCGGAGACCAGCCTGCGGTGGCACCGCCACGGCACCGCCTCGCTGCACATGATGGCCGGCCGTTCGTGTTCAGCCAGCTCGAGCAGTTCGCTCAGGCCTTCCGCGAATTCATCACCGGCCATGTGGTCGGCGTAATCACGGAATGCTTTCACTTGCCATGCACCGTTCTCGCTCGGTACGCCCTTGGGTGTGTGCCGTCGGCCGCCGAGCCCGGCGATCCAGCGGTACGCGATGTCGGACGGCAGAGCGTCGACGATCGCCGCCTGATTCCACTGCGGGTACTTCCTCGAGGACGGGTACGAGCGAACATCGACCAAGCAGGTGACGCCGCTGTCACGCAGCATCTTCAGCACTTCGTCGAAGTCGCGTGTCGAGTGCCCGACCGTATGGATGCGGTTCGTCATCTCGAAATCTCACCCGGATCGCACAATTCTCCGATCGTTCCGCTGACTGCAGTGCGCCTCGAAGGCGCGAACACCACTCCCTACCGCTTCGTCAGGGCTCCCCCCTTGTGCATGGCGACGTGGCCGGTTTTGTCGCTCTTGATCTCGTATTGCGGTTCGTCTTCCGAGCAATGGCGCGTATGCCCCTTGTACTCCACGTCGTGCGTGTGTTTCTTGACGATGACGCCTTCCACGTGCCCTGCTTCCGAGTTCCACCGCACATGGTCTCCGACGTCGAACTGCTCGGCCATTCCGGTTCCCTTCGCTTCGTTCCTCTCCCCGCCGTCGGCGTCGACCCCCTCATTCCGTGGGGGAAGTCGTCCGGGAACTCCTCCCGGGCGCCGCGCGTGGGGTCCTCCACCGAGGCGTCCAGCTGGACGGATCCGGGGGCGGCCCGGTTCGGGGCGGCGGGGCTGTACGGGGACTGCGGCGGCGGTGACGGTCGGCTGTCGCCGGGCGCGCCCGCACCGGCCGGAGGCAGCCGCAGGGCGAGCAGGGCGACGTCGTCGCCGCTCGGGTCGATGCGGGCCAGCAGCTCGTCGCAGAAGCCGTCCACGGTGCGCCCGGTCAGCATGGAGGCGTGGTGGCGGAGCTTGGCCATGCCGAGATCGATCGGGCGGCCCCTGCTCTCCACGAGGCCGTCGGTGTAGAGCAGCAGTGTGGAGCCCGGGGGAAGAGCCGCATACGCGTCCGGCCACTTCAGCCCCAGGTGCAGGGCGGCGCTCATGCCGATCAGCGGTCCGTGGCTGGTCAGGAAGCGAGTGTCTCCCTCATCGGTGACCAGCAGCGGAGGTGGATGCCCCGCGTTGGCCCAGTGCAGTTGCCAGGGGCCGCCCTCCGGGCCTTCGACACGGGCGAAGACGAGCGTGGCCATGGGCGCGTCGCTGGTGTTCGTCACTGCCTCGTCCAGGTTCTGCACGACCACGCTGGGCGGCTCCTGGTGGCTCCAGGCCAGGGCGCGCAGCATGTTGCGGACCTCGGCCATGTGGGAGGCCGCCTCGAGGTCGTGGCCGACCACGTCCCCGATCACCAGCGCCACGACGCCGTCGGAGAGCAGGAGGGCGTCGTACCAGTCGCCGCCGACCTCCATGGCGCGCTGCGCCGGCAGATAACGGGCGGCCATGCGCAGGTGGTCGACCTGGGGGAGCGGGGCGAGCAGTTGGCGCTGCATGGTCTCGGCGACGTTCCGCTGCTCGTGGTAGAGGCGGGCGTTGTCCAGCACCAGGGCCAGGCGCCGCCCGATGTCGGTGAGCAGCAGGATCTCGTTGTCCGTGAGGTCGGGGGAGTCCCCGGCGCGGGCCACGGTCAGCATTCCGTAGTGGCGCCGCCGGGCACGGAGTGGCACCACGAGAGCCGAGTGGCCCCCGAGCCGGTCGAACAGCGGTCGGTGGGTGGCGGCGAGCGGGGCGTCCGGGTCGCCGAGCAACTCGGCGGCGCTCAGCAGCACGGGATCGTCACCGCCCGTGGCACGTGCCCCTGCCGTACGGGACCCGGACGGCAGGGGCGGCAGGGGACCCTCCAATCGCCGCGCCCGCCGAGGATGGGTGTGACTGCGCACGGCGACCCGCTCCAGCGCCCCGGTGGCTCTGTCCCGCTCGGAGCGCAGATCCACCGCGGCCCAGTCACCGAACGCGGGAACCAGCAACCGCAGCAACTGGGCGATCCGGTTGGAAGCCGCCATGGTGGACATCAACACCGACGAGACGTCCGCCACCAGGTTCAGCCGGGTGGTCAGGGCCTCCAGAGCCGCGGTGTGCGCCGCCGCCTGTTCCTCCGCGGCGCGATGCAGGCTGAAGTCCTTGAAGACGACCACCAGCCCGGCCCGGCGGCCCGCCAGCACCAAGGGAGTGGCCGCCCAGATGATCGGCACGGTCGTGCCGTCGCCCCGCAGGAAGTACTCCTCGCTGCCCTCCTCGGCGGATTGGTCACTGCCCAGAAGGGCCATGATCGAGCACTGCTCGCGCGGCACCGGGCCGCCGTCGGGACGGCGGTGCAGCAGATCGTGCGCGTCCTGGCCGGTCATCTGGGCCGCAGGCCGGTCCAGCAGCCGCTCGGTCCACGGGTTGACGAACGTGATGTGCCCCGAGGTGTCGACGGTGAAGACGCCGGTGCCCAGGGCCTGCAGGACCGCGTGCGGGAAGCCCGGCCCCAGAGCCTCATCGGGCGTGCTCATGACCTCTCCCTCGTCGTCCGGGCAGGTGTCCGAGGTGCGTCCACGGCGATCACCATTCCCCAAGCCGTCCCACACCTGGGTACCCCGTCATCCGGAACCGTGCGCTCTGAGCGGTTCCGGATGACGGGGAGCACGCGCCGTCGCAGCTCCGCGCCGACTCCCCACCGGCATGACCCATACGGTGACGCCGTGGCCAGTCGTTCGCACCTGTGCAGAACGCGCGTGCGGCAGACACCGCCCGAAACCTCTCCCCAGGGCATGGCCGTTAGGTGAGCCATGCAGCCCGAATTCCACATCAGCCGCCGTGAAGAGGACGACTGGACCGTCGTGGAGATCCACGGCGAGCTCGACGTCCCCACGGTGCCGCGCATCGGGGACTACGGGGTCCACCGCCTTGAGGCAGGCCGCCGACGCCTCATCGTCGACCTGGCCGGGGTGACGTTCATGGACTCGGCGGACCTTGGACCACTCGTCGGAATCCGGGAACGGATCCGGGGCTCAGCGGAATCCGTGATGACGGAGCGACATGAGAGGTGACCGGCACAGACGCCCGGAACCCGTCCCCCCGCCCCTGGCTGCCCCCTGGCTGAACAGCTCTGACACCGACTGCCCGTGGTGCCGGCAACTCCTCGTGGCGGTCCCTGACCGCACCGCGCACGACACGCACACCCCGGTGCCGAGCAAAATCGATTCCTCATGCCGATGGTGCCGGACGGCGTCCTGGCTCGACCGGATTCGCGTGGTGATGGTGCCGGTGGCGGCGGTGGTCGCGGTGGTGGCCGCAGTCGTGACCGTGTGCTCGACCTGATCTGGTCCCCGGCGCGCGAACGAGCGGCGACACGGCCTCTGCGTCCCTCCCTTCCGCGGGCCGCGTCACGCAACGCGCCTGCCGCTTTGCTCGGGTGCCTCCTCCTCGTCCGGCAGCCGTACGTCGTCGACGGCGATGTTGACTTCCACGACCTCCAGACCGGTCATGCGTTCAATCGCGGTGATGACGTTGGTACGCACGTCTGCGGCGGTGTCTGCGATGGCTGCGCCGTAATGGACGACGAGGTCCAGGTCCACGGCGGCCTGGCGCTCACCGACCTCCACCTTCACGCCCTGGGTGCTGCTGCTGCTCCCGCCGGGCACGCGTTCACGCACCGCTCCGAATGCCCGGGCCATACCCGCGCCGAGGTTGTAGACCTCGGGCACCTCCCGGGCGGCCATGCTCGCGATCTTCGCCACGACGGTGTCCGCGATGGTGGTGCTGCCGCGGTTCTCCGCGGGGACGTCGGTGCCCCTGCGGCCTTGCCGGGTTGTCTTCTCCTGCTCGTCCGGTGTGGCAGCGGTGCTGTGCTGTGTGCTGACTGACATGACCGTCACCTCGATCAGTGCGGGACTCGGCGAGCTGCCTCACATCCAACGTAGAGCAATGAGGCCAATGGGGTGAAATGAAACGAATGGGGTGAAGGCCTGTGATCGATCGGCCGACAAGATCACCACTGGTCGGCCGACTCACGCGCCCACCGGGATGCGGCAGGGGGGTACCTCGCCGCGCTCACCGGGCCCGTGGCAGTCAGGGGTGCGCTGGTCAGGATGTGGACCACGCAGTCGAGCGCCCGCCGGGAGGCGCAGCCTGACCGTGCTCCTGTGGACTCCGGTGACGGATCAGCCGGCTGGGGCTCCGTCGCTGCTCGCCCCGGGGCCGGGACCCACCGGTCCGAGGACCCGGCCGGCCCGGATGTTCTCCACCGACGCATCAAGCCAGCGAACATCGGGTGATTCGTCGGACACCGCAACGGGACGCGGCACTGCCGGAGAGTCTTCCTGACGAGCCGCCACCGCGAAGAGGACCTGCGGTGCGCTCGCGGCGGTCGGCGCGCCGACCGCTCCCGCCGTCTTCTGCACCACCGTGCGACCCGTCAGATCGAACGACCTGATCGGAGCAGGTGAGTTCACCGCGTCGAAGCCTGCTTCCGGAGCGCCGTCCTTCAGTGCCGGCCAACCCGGAGGTCTTTCCTCCAAGGCCAGTGCCTCATCCTCCGGCGCGGCCAGGACGACTCTCTCGGTGCCACGCGAGAAGGCCCGAGCGGCCACGGTGAAGGCGCGCATCACGTCGACGACTGCAACACGTGGAACGCCGGTCAGTTCCGGAACGCCGACGAAGCGATTGCTCATCTGGCCCTTCTTGCTGAGGCTCGCAACGCTCATGCCAAGGCAAGGAACGATCCCACAGCCGGCACGGGTTCCTGGGACGGGATCGTGCCGTCATGCCGTGAAGTGGCGGCGACTCACAGGGGTGTTCCCGTGTCGGTGGCGCTGAAGCGGCACATACCCCTCATGGGTGAAGTCGTCGGCCGCCTCGTCCGAGCACCTGAGCCTGCTGCGTCGCGGCGGACCGGTCCTCTCCCGCAGGGAGGGCAAGCAGGTCTTCGGAGATGAACGTCAACCGACGACTCGTGATCGTCGAGCACGGCTGTGCGGTGGGGAGCACGAAGCGTGCAGCGATCCTCGGCGACCGCAGGATCACCGGGCCGCCGGTCGAGTTGGCTGCTGAAGTCGTGGCTGAGACAGGCTCGTTGTGGAACGAACGGCACCAAGCCGGGCTTGTGTCCCGCCCACGGTGCTGCGCGGTATCGCCTGTGACCGTCAGAAGCCCCTGGGCGCGCTCCTCGAGCGACTGGACATGACCGTGCACGCCCTTCCCCCGGCTCGACGGTTTCCTGTCTCTACTGCGGACCCAACCGACCCGAGGGACAGGCGAAAGGGGTGCTGCTTCGCCGCGGGACACCTGCCGCTCCTGTCGATCAGCCCGGAGGGTGACACCCGTTTCATCGGAGACGACCGCGGCGTTCGCGATCGGGCCCTTACCTCCGCTGCCGCCGTCCTGCTGCACACCGACGGGCTGATCGAACGCCGCGGGGCGAACGGTGGGTGCCTCGTCCGAGGACCCGCAGTACCGGGTTCGCAGCGAAAGTACGAAAGGGTGCGTGCGGCTCGGCAGCGCGGGTCAGCGCTGTGGACACAGAACTCGCGGCGGCGGGCGCTGCCCCCGGTCGGGTGACCGGGCTGTCGCGACCCTCTTCGGGGCATGACCTGAGCCGTCCCGAGCACTGGACGGCACGTACCGGTCGGAGGTCCGTCTACAGGCGGATGACGATCAAGGCGACGTCGTCGCATCCGCCGTGGGCTACGCCGAGACGGGTGAGCAGGGCGTCGGCCAGCCGGTCAGGGCTCAGATGGGCGTGGCGGGCGAGGGCGTCGGTGAGGCGGTGCAGCCCGGCGTCGATGTCCTCGCCGCGACGTTCGGTGAGTCCGTCGGTGTAGAGGACGAGGGTGTCGCCCGGGGTGTAGGGAACCGTGGCCTGGGCGCGCGGGTTCTGGCCGACCGGGATCCCCAACGGTGGTTCGGTGGCCTGGTCGAGCAGGACGATCGTGCCGTCCGTACGGGAGAGGACGGGCGGGGGGTGGCCGGCGCTGGTGTAGGTGATGTGCTGTTGGCGGGTGTCGATGACGGCCTTGACCGCGGTTGTCGCCAGTGCGCCCTCGAAGGTGCGGGCGTACCGGCTCAGGACGTCCATGGCTGCGCCGGGTTCGTGGATGGCACGCACGGCTGCGGACAGTGCGCTCCGGAGCATGCCCATGACGGCGGCGGCCTCCAGGCCGTGGCCGACCACGTCGCCGACCGCCACGGTGTACGTGTCGTCGGACAGATCCACCACGTCGTACCAGTCGCCGCAGACGTTGAGCGAGCGAGCGGCGGGCATGTAACGCACGGCGATCTCCCGGTGAGCGGCCAGGTCCGGGGAGTGCAACATGGCCTCTTGCAGGGTGAGGGCGATGTGACGTTCCCGGGCGTGTGCGTTGCGGAGCTCCTCGTTGAGGCGCTGGAGTTCCTGCGCCCGTGCGTACAGTTCGGACTCCAGTGCCTTGTGCTCACTCTCCGGATCCTCCGGTCTCGAGCGGAGGGGATGGGTCAGTACGAACTCGGTCATGTCCTCCACCCGGTGGAGGAGCCATTCCACCTGCCCGTCAGGTCCGAGGAGGGGTGTGTTGACGGACGACCACCACTTCTCCTGGAACACTCCGGGTTGTCCGGGCACCGGGACGTCGTACTTCCGCACCGCCATCGTGTCCGGTTCTCCCGACCGCAGGACCCGCTGCAGGGAAGCGTTCAGACTGCGCACCCCTTCGGCGTCCGGATCCGCCGGATTGTCGGGGTGAACCTCGAAGAGGTACCGACCGGTCATCTCCTCGCGGGTCCGGCCTGTGACCCGAAGATATGCCTCGTTGACGTCGGCGACCATCAGACCGGGATCCAATACCAGGTAGGGGCTGGGCGTTGCGGCGAACAGCGCCCGGTAATCGATCCGTGGTGCGGTCACACGGGCTCTCCTGTCACGTTCACCGGTCTCCACCCCTCAGCTTCAACTATGCCTCGAGCTTGAAGCGGCGACCTGTCGCCTCGTGGAGGGGGCGTCGCCGATGGTTCTGCCCCGGTGACGCCCGGGAGGCGAGCCGTCCGGAGCGGCAGGGCGGCACAGTCGTGTTTGACGTGCGGCTTTCGTGGCACTTGGTACGGGCATCCCCCGGTGGAGCGGGGCGTCGTCGGACGAGGTGGACGGGGGCTGCAGCATGGGCCTCCCCTGCCGAAGCGGTCGGTGGTGGGAACGGAAGGATCGGCGATGGCGACCGTCGGCATCGAAGAGGAGTACCTGCTGGTCGACCCGATCACCGGTCGGCTGGCTCCGCACGCGGAAAGGGTCAGGGCCGCCGCAGGGCTGCAGCCCTTCGTCGCCGGGGAAGAGATCCAGTTGGAAATCTCGCAGGCGCAGATCGAGGTGGCGACGCCCGTATGCGCCACGCTGGAGGAGGTCGGTGGCCACCTCCTGCGGCTGCGGCATGCCGTGGCCGGTGCGGCGGAGAAGAGCGGCTCCCGGGTCATGGCCAGCGGCACGCCGCCCTTCCGCGAGGACACACCGGTGCCGATCACCGACCAGACCCGTTACAAAGCGATGCAGCGGCAGGCTCCGCAGCTGGTGGCGGAGCAGATGGTCAACGGCATGCATGTGCACGTGGGCGTCCCCAGCCGAGGGGCGGGGACGGAGGTCTTGAACCGGATCCGGGTGTGGTTGCCGTCCCTGACCGCCATGGCGGCGAACTCACCACTGTGGGAGGGGCAGGACACCGGCTTCGCCAGCTGGCGCACCGTCGTCTTCGACCGATGGCCGGTCAGCGGCATCCCGCCGCGCTTCGCCGACGCGGCGGACTACGACGCACGAGTGCGTCGACTGCTGTCGACCGGGGTGATCAACGACACCGGTCAGTTGTACTGGCAGATCCGGCTGTCCGAGAGCTATCCCACAGTCGAGGTCCGTTGCCTGGACGTGCAGCTGCGCACGGAGGACGCGGTCATGCTCGCCGGTCTGACACGGGCGCTGGCCGACACCGCGCTGCGCGAAGTGGAGTCGGGCCGTCCGCCGGCGGAGCCCGCTCCGGAGATGATGCAGGCGGCGATGTGGCAAGCAGCACGTCATGGGCTGAACGGAGACCTGATCGACCCGACCGGCCGGCGGCGGCGCGCGGGCGACGTGGTGTACGGGCTGCTGGACCACGTGGGTCCCGCGCTGGACGCGGCCGGTGACACTCGCGAGGTGACCTCACTCGTCCACCGTCTGCTGCAACAGGGCACAGGCGCGGACAGGCAGCGCCAGGCCTTCGCCGAAGGCGGTCTCGACGCCGTCGTCGAGATGATCGTCGAAGCCGGCGGCACGCCTTGACGGGTACTTCCGGTACGCGTGTCCGGTGCCGCCCTGCCCCTCGGGTCGCTCGTCGCGGCGGTGGTGTCGGAGTGACGTACCGCTGTCGTTGGCGCACTCGGCCGTGGTGGCGCCTGGCATCCGCCGACGCGACGTGATCCGCTGGATGCACCATTCCCTTCGCCGGGACCGGCAACCGGTGCGTGGCGGACTGCGTGAGGCACCTGCGTGTTGCTGCACCTGCGTGCTGCTCCACGAAGCCGTGCTCCGGGTACTGGCGCACGCGAGAGAGCCGGAGGACGAGTCCAGACCCCCGCCCGACCGGTGTCGGCATCGACAGAGGAGAACCATGAGCGACCGTCGCCGCGGAACACCGGACACCGTCGTGGTCGGTGCCGGTCTCGCCGGTCTCGCCTGCGCATCGGACCTGTGCCGTGTCGGACGCCGCGTGGTCCTGCTGGAGGCTTCCGACGGGCCGGGCGGCCGAATGCGAACAGACCGGCGGGACGGCTTCCTCCTGGATCGCGGCTTCCAGGTGTTCAACACCTCCTATCCTCAGGTGAAGCGGCGCCTGGACCTTCGGAGTCTTCGGCTGCGGCCGTTCACCCCCGGATTCGTGGCACACACCCCGACCGGGCCGGTTCGCCTCGCCGATCCGACCCGGAGGCCGAGCACGGCGGGGACCCTGCTGCCCGGGCGGGCCCTCACGGCTCGCGACCTGGCCGCGTCGGCGGCGCTCACCGCGCGGGACGCTCTGCTGCCCGTGGCCCTGCTCAAAAGACGTCCGGACCGCACCACCTCGGCCGCCCTGTCCCGCGCGGGGCTGTCGGACGCGGCGGTGAACCACATTCTGCGGCCGTTCCTGTCCGGCGTGTTCCTGGAGGACGGTTTGGAGACCTCCGCCCGCTTCTTCCACCTGGTCTGGCGGAGCATGGTCCGGGGCACCCTTTGCCTGCCCGCAGACGGCATCGGCGCGGTACCCGCGCAACTGGCCGACGGTCTGCCCGACAACGTCCTACGGCTGGAGACGCCGGTTGCCGAGGTCACCGCTTCGGGAGTGCTGCTGGCGGACGGCAGCGAGGTGCCGGCCGCGACCGTCGTGGTCGCGACCGACGCCGTCACGGCGGCCCGGCTGCTGCCGGGCCTGCCCGTACCGGGCGGACGTACGGTCACCACGTACTACCACGCGGTCGACAGCACGCCGATGCCGGAACCGACGCTGATGGTGGACAGCACCGGAACAGTCCTGAACACCTGTGTACTGACCGAAGTCGCAGCCACCTACGCACCGCCCGGGACCGCGCTGGTCTCCAGCTCCGTGCTGGGCACGGACGAGCCCGGCAGGAGCGACGTCGTGCTGCGGCGCCTGGCCGATCTGTACGGCACCGACACGAGCGGCTGGCAGCAGATCACCGCGTACACCGTCGAGGGGGCGCTGCCCGCGATGCCCCCGCCCTGGCCGCTCAGCCTCACGACCCGCTTCGGACCGGGGAGGTACGTGTGCGGTGACCACCGCGCGACCGGCTCGGTCCAGGGGGCCCTGGCGTCGGGTACGCGAGCCGCCCGCGAGGTACTGGCCGACTCGGCGCCCGGTTGATGCCGCACCGGCCGACAGCGACCGCGTCCGTGGGCAGTCGGAGCCCTGAAGAGATGCCGACCGGAAGAGACTCGTCGACCTGGTGCTCGGGGTGAACATGGACGTCAGCGGTGCGCGTGTTCTGGTGGTCGGGGCCACCGGTGTTCTCGGTGGTGCGATCACCGCCGAACTGGCCGGCCGAGGCGCACGTCCGGCCCTCGCCGGACGCGACCCGGCCCGGCTGGTCCGCGTCGCCCAGGCGTACCCCGGTGCTCCGACCATTCTGTTCGACGCCTACGACGCCGATTCCTGCGCCCGCGCCGTGCTGGATGCCTCGGCTGCCCTCGGCAACCTGGACGCCGTGGTGACGGCGTTCGGCTCGGTGGCCTTCGGCCGGGCGTACGAGGTCGGTGACGAGGTCGCGGAGTACCTGATGGCGGTCAACTTCCTTGCACCCGTCGCGTTCTGCCGGGCCGCGCTCGGCGTCATGCGACCCGGTTCGGTGCTCGCCGCCGTCACCGGAGCCGTTGTGGAGCGCCCACAGGCGGGAATGGCCGACTACAGCGCCTCCAAGGCCGCGCTGAGTGCCTGGCTCGACGCCGTACGCCGCGAGGCACGGGGCGCAGGCATCAAGGTGCTGGACATCCGGCCGGGGCACCTGGACACCGGTTTCGCCGACCGACCCGTGGCAGGTGATGCGCCGCCGCTGCCTGCGGGAGGGGACCCGCGCCAGGTCGCCGTAGCCGTCGCGGAAGCGCTGGGGACAGAGGCCGAGCTCCTGCGCACGACGTCGGACGGCACCGCCGTCGTCGAACGGCGGGCCCGGTGAGTCGGCACCCCGTACTTCCTGCCGGCACATCCGATGTGCTCATCGTCGGCGGCGGCGCGGCCGGCCTCAGTCTCGCGTACCGGCTGACCGGGGCCGGCACCACCACCGTGACCGTCGTCGAACCGCCGGACGGACCGACGCGCCCGCCCGAGCGGACCTGGTGCTACTGGGACCGGGGCACCGGCGACTTCGACGAAGTGATCACCGCTTCCTGGTCTCGGCTGCGCGTCCGCGGTGCCGACGGCAGCGAGGTCACCGTCGACCCGGCCCCACTGCGCTATCGCATGCTGCGGTCCGCACCGTTCGAGCGTTGGGTGCACTCCCGACTGGCTCGCTCTCCCGGTGTGCACCTGCTGCGCGCGACGGCGGACACGGTGCACGAGGCGTCCGACGGGGCGGAAGTCCGGTGCACGGCACCCGACGGACGGACACTGACGCTGCGCGCCCGCCATGTGTTCGACTCCCGCCCGTTGCGCACTCTGCCACCGGCCCGGACGCACCTGCTGCAGCACTTCCGCGGTTGGTTCGTACGCACCGACGACAACCGGTTCGATCCCGAGGTCGCCGACCTGATGGATTTCCGGTTGCCGCAACCGCGCCACGGCCTCGCCTTCGGCTACGTCCTCCCGCTGGCGCCGGACCAGGCGCTCGTCGAGTACACCGAGTTCTCCCGGGCGCCGCTGTCCACCGCGGAGTACGAGGCGGCGCTCGGCCACTACGGCCGCGAGATCCTGAAGCTCGGCGCGTTCACGGTGGACGCGGCGGAGCAGGGAGCGATCCCCATGACCGACGCGCGCTTCCCCCGGCGCGTCGGATCCGCCGTCTTCCGTATCGGGGCGGCGGGCGGCGCCACCCGCCCCGCCACGGGCTACACCTTCGCCGCGGTGCAGCGGCAGAGCAGGGCCATCGCCGAGGCCCTGCGTGACGGGCGCACGGCAGCAGTGCCCGCACCTCATGGACGCCGTGCGCTGGCCATGGACGCGGTCCTGCTGCGGGCCCTGGACACCGGACGGATCGACGGCCCCGACTTCTTCACCACCCTGTTCCGCCGTACGTCCCCGGAACGACTGCTGCGCTTCCTCGACGGTGCCACCTCACCCCTGGAGGAGTGGGGCATCGGACTGCGGACCCCGGTCGGCCCGATGCTCCGAACCGCCGTCGAACTGCCCTTCCTGCCGCGCCGCGCCCGCCCCGCCCCACGATCCGAAGAGAGCCACCGATGACCCTGCTGCGCGACCACGACCTGGCACGCGCCTTCGACCACGCGTCGCACACCTACGACCGCCTCACGACCCTCAACCCCGGCTACCGCACCGATCTGCTCCGCTCGGCCCGGCGGCTCCGGCTGCCGGACGGCGGAGCGGGACTGCACGTCCTCGACCTCGGTTGCGGCACCGGTACGTCCACCCGGGCCCTGCTGCGGGCCGCGCCCCGGGCCCGGATCACGGCCGTCGACGCCTCTTCGGGCATGCTGCGGCGCGCACGGGCCAAGCCCTGGCCCGCTCGCGTGCGCTTCCTGCACCTGACCGCCGAAGAAATGGCGAAGGCCGGGGAAGGCCCGCTCGACGCGGTGTTCGCCGCCTACCTGTTCCGCAACGTCACCGACCCGGACCGGGTCCTCACCGCGGTCCGGACTCTGCTGCGACCGGGCGGGCGCCTCGCCGTCCATGAGTACAGCCTCAGCGGCTCACCGGCGCACCGCGCCCTGTGGACGGCCGTGTGCCGGGGCGTGATCGTCCCGGTGGGCACGCTCACCCGCGACCGCGCCCTGTACCGCCACCTGTGGCACAGCGTCCTCGCCTTCGACACCGCGCCCGCCTTCGCCGACCGTCTGGCACGGGCCGGCTTCACAGGCGTGCGCGCCGCGCCCGTCGCCGGCTGGCAGACCGGCATCGTGCACACCTTCCTCGCGCGCAACGGTTCCCCCACCCCAGGGGAGCAGACCCGGTGAGCGCCCGCTCGCACGGTGGCGCCCGGCGGGGCCGTGACCGCAAGGCCGAGGTGCTGATGCCCGCACCCGGCCGGGGCCGGTTCGAGCGGGAGGACGCGCCGTCGGTCGCCGTGGTCGGGGGCGGAATCGCCGGTCTCGCCGCAGCTGTTCTGCTGACCGAGCGCGGCGCCCGTGTCACTCTCTACGAACGGGAGGAAGCACTCGGCGGCCGACTCGCCGGACACCGGACCCGCCTGGCCGACGGCTCCGCGGTGACCATGAGCCGCGGCTTCCACGCCTTCTTCCGCCAGTACTACAACCTGCGCGGTCTGCTCCGGCGGACCGACCCCGATCTCGCACGGCTCACCCCACTGCCCGACTACCCCCTGCGGCACAGCGGCGGCCTGAGCGACAGTTTCGCCCGGGTTCCGAGAACCCCGCCGTTCAGCGCACTAGGATTCGTCGCCCTGAGCCCCGCCTTCGGCTGGCGGGACCTCGCCGCCATGGACGCACGGGCGGCGCTGCCCCTCCTCGACGTCCGGGTGCCCGACGTCTACGAACGCTTCGACGGCACCAGTGCGACGACGTTCCTGGAGGGCGTCCGCTTCCCCGAGGCGGCGCACCACCTCGCGTTCGAGGTGTTCTCGCGCAGTTTCTTCGCCGATCCGCGCGAACTGTCCGCCGCGGAACTGCTGCTGATGTTCCACATCTACTTCCTCGGCTCGGCGGAGGGACTGCTCTTCGACGTGCCGAACGCCCCCTTCCCGCAGGCACTCTGGGAGCCGCTGGGCGACTATCTCCAGCGCCTCGGGGCCACCCTTCGCACCGGCACACCCGTGCACGGCGTCCAACCCCACGAGACCGGGGGAGTGAAGGTGCAGACCGACACCGCCGTGCACCCCCACGAAGCAGTGGTGCTCGCCCTCGACCCCGGCGCTCTGCGCCGGCTCGTCGCGGCGTCACCCGGCCTGGGGACCGCCCCCTGGCGCGACGACGTCGCCGCCCTGCGTACGGCACCGCCGTTCCTCGTCTCCCGGCTCTGGCTCGACCGGCCGGTCCGCGCCGACCGCCCCGGCTTCCTCGGCACCAGCGGATACGGCGGTCTGGACAACATCAGCGTCCTGGAACGCTACGAGGACGAGGCGGCGCGCTGGGCCGCCCGGAACCGGGGCTCGGTGGTGGAGCTGCACGCCTACGCCCTCGCTGCCGACGCCGAACCGGAGAATGTGCGCAGCACGCTCGTCGATCGTCTCCACGAGGTGTACCCGGAGACCCGCGAGGCGCGCATCGTCGACGCCCGGCACGAGTGGCGCTCGGACTGCCCGCTCTTCCCCGTCGGCTCCCACCACCGGCGCCCCACCGTGCGGACCCCCCACCCACGGGTGACGCTGGCCGGCGACGCGATCCGCTGCGACCTTCCGGTCGCGCTCATGGAGCGCGCCGCCACCACCGGCTTCCTGGCGGCAGGCGCGCTGCTCGCCGGCTGGGGTGTCCGCGGCCAGGTGCTGTGGACGGTTCCCCGGGCGGGCCGTTCCCCCGCGCTGCGGGCCCTCGGCGCACTCGCGGGGCGTCGCGCGCACCCGTGACCGGACGGGCTCACCCCGGGAACCGTCCGGTACTGCGCAGCGCCCAGCGACGCTCGGCGTACGCCAGGTCGTCGCGCCACAGGCGCCCGGCCGTACGCCGCATCAGCGGGCGCAGCACCGGGGCGGCCGCCCGGGCCAGCTCGAAGCCGCGCCGCCCGGAGGTGGCGACGACCGCCTCGACCACGGCGGTCCGCGGCTGTCGGTCGGCCTCGCCGGTGAGCGGCGTGGCATGGGTCTCCACCACGGACGTCGCCCCCTCGCCGTCGGTGACGCGCATGACGACCGTGCGCGGACCGGGCGCGGTGAACTCGGCCCGCACGGGCACCACCAGGCGCCCCGCCACCCGGAAGGAGACGTCGACGACGAAGGCGTCGTCCTCGTCACCCTGCGGCTCCCGCACCACCGTCAAGTCGACGAACGAGTACGGATGGAACCACGATCCGTGCCATGGGTCGAGCCGGTTGGCGACGACGTCCTGCGCTTCACACCGCCCGACCGTCGTGAAGACCGCGTCCACCGCGCTGTCCACGGCGGGACGCACCGGCACCACAGGACGGTCCGAAGGCGTCTCACCGCCCACCGTGTCCAGACGTACCCAGACCAACACCCCGTCATCGTGCGCGGGGTAGGGGTTCCAGCCGGCGAACGCACCACCGTCCAGAACCAGTCCGTGCCAGTGGCACACCAGTGTGCCGCAGACCACCCGGCTGTCCCGCAGAGGCGCCCCGAGGTGCGGGCAGGCGCCCGGGCCCGCGTGCAGTGCTCCCGCCTCCGAGCGCCACAGCACGACCTCGACGCCACCCACCGTCCGGCCGCACGGGCGCCCAC
This sequence comes from Streptomyces sp. NPDC050388, assembly GCF_040655635.1. Lineage (NCBI taxonomy): Bacteria > Bacillati > Actinomycetota > Actinomycetes > Kitasatosporales > Streptomycetaceae > Streptomyces > Streptomyces sp. NPDC050388. The sequence goes on along the minus strand of NZ_JBFAKH010000016.1, from coordinate 22,528 downwards.
CGACGCGCACGTCCCGTGAGGCGCCGACCACGAACCAGTTGCCGGAGGGCCGTGCGGACGCACGCTTGAGCGCTTCGGCGATCACGACCGGCCGCGCCTGCCGCCACGTCGGAGCCTGCGCCGCCCAGCCCGGACCCCGGCGCCGCCGCAACGGCGATGTCCAGCGCTTGCCCGCTCGGTCACCCACTGTCCTGCCCCTTCCACTCGTGTGACGTGCCGCCCGCCACCCGGGGCGGACGCGGCACGCGGTCGCGCCACCGGGCGCCCGCCACCTGGACGGCACCGGCTGCGGCGGTGGCCGCGCGCCGAGCACGGGACACCACCGCACGGTGATGCAGCACGCTGTAATCGTGGTCCGCGATCGCGTCGAGAATGCCGCCGTACAACGTGAAGGCGGTGCGGATGCAGGGGCGCACCCGCGGGTCGAGCATGGCGATGCCCGGTTCCGCCGACCGGTACACGTCCCGGGTCATCGCCTCGGCGGCGACGAGCGCCGCTCGGATCCTCGGGTCGCGCCGCCCCGTGCGCCGGCTCCACTCCAGCAGCGGCCTGTCCACACCGTGAGCGGCGAGCAGGTCCGCCGGCAGGTAGACGCGGCCCCGGTCCAGGTCCTCGCCCACGTCCCGCAGAAAGTTGGTGAGCTGGAACGCCACCCCGAGGGCCGCCGCGTGCGGCGCCGCCTCCTCGCGGGGTACGACCGTGCCCAGCACCGGGAGCATCTGCAGCCCGATCACCGCGGCCGAGCCGTGCATGTAGGCCCGCAGATCGGCGTAGCTCGGATAGTCGGTGACGGTCAGGTCGGCACGCATCGAGGCCAGGAAGTCGGAGAACAGCGCGGGCTCGATGCGGAACCGGTCGACGGTGTCGGCCAGGGCCCGCACCACGGGCTCGCCCCCGCCACCGGTGCGCAGCCCGTGCGCGAGGTCGCTCTCCAGGCGCTTCAGCAACCGGTCGCGCTCGTCGTGGGTACGGCTCCGGTCCAGGTCGTCCACGATGTCGTCCGCCCAGCGGGCGAACCCGTACAGCGCGTGTACGGCCGAGCGGCGTTCCAGCGGCAACAGCCGAGTGGCCAGGAAATAGGTTCTGCCGTGGCGGGCGTTGAGCTGCCGGCACTGGTCGTAGGCCGCGCGGAGCGTGGGATCGGTGATCCCGGCGGCGTCCAGTTCACGACGGGTCATCGGGGCCTGCCGCGGACGGCACGGACGGGACAGCGGCCACAGCCGAGACCGGCCGGCACCGGGAGGCGCGGCGGCTGATGTCCGCGGCGCCACCGGTGACGCGAGCGGCGGCGAGCTTGCCGCTGAGGAGCACCGTCGGGACGCCGACGCCGGGAGTGGTCCCGCAACCGGCGAGCACGACGTTGTCCAGCCCGCGTACAAGGTTGCGCGGACGGAAGGGGCCGGTCTGGGCGAACGTGTGGGAGACCGAGAAAGGGCTGCCCGCCGCATGACCTCGTGCCGTCCAGTCCAGAGGGGTCACCAGCGTCTCCTCGTCGACGCTGTCCGCGAAACCCTCCAGGCCCCGGCGCTCCAGCTCGGCGACCAGGCTGTCGCGGTAGCGCGGGCCCAGGTCCCGCCAGGCGGCGGCGGAAGGCCCGACGGTGGTGTTCGGGCAGGGGGCCAGGACGTAGTGGAGGTGCCGGCCCGGTGGCGCCAGGGTGGCATCGTGTGCGGTCGGGCGGCTGATCAACAAGGACGGGTCGCTCATCAGCCTCCCCGAGCGGGTGATCTCGTCGAACGTGCGCTCCCATGCCGTGCCGAAGGAGAGCGTGTGATGGGCGAGAGCGGGCCAGGTGCGGTCGGTCCCGGCGTGCAGGACCACCGCGGACGGTGAGTGGCGCAGCCGTACCGGGCGCCGGGGTGCGCGCCCCAGGAGCCGGTGAGCGGTGGACAGTTCGCAGGTCAGCACCACCGCGTCACAGGCGATTCGCTCACCCGACGTCAGGCGTACCGCCGTGACCCGGCCCGCCGACCGCTCCAGGGTGCTCGCCTCGGCCGACCAACGGAGGTCGGCACCGGCGCCGGCCGCCGCCTCGGCCATGGCGCGGGGCAGCGCGTACATACCCCCCTTGGGGAACCAGACGCCGGCCACGGTGTCCATGTAGGCGATCACCGCGTAGGCCGCGAGGGCCCGGGCGGGGGCGACTCCGGCGTACAGGGCCTGGAAGGAGAAGACACGGCGCAGGCGGGAATCGGAGAGGAAGCGACCGATCCTGGCGTCCAGCCGCCCGAAACCGCCGAGTGCCGCCAGACGCGCCAGGTCCGGATGCAGGAGCTGGAAGGGCGAGTCGAAGTTGGTGTCGATGAAGCGGCGCATCTGCGCCCGGTACAGCCGTTCCAGCCAGGCCCGCAGCCTGCGGTAGCCCGCCGCCTCCGCCGGTCCGGCGAAGCGCCGCACCTCCGCCTCCATCGCCTCACCGTCGGTGTGCACGTCGAGAGAGGTCCCGTCCGCGAAGCACGCCCGGTAGGCGGGGTGCAGGGCCACGAGCTCGACGCGCTGGTGGAGGCTGTCGCCGACGGCTGCGAAGGCCTCGTCGACCAGCTGGGGCATGGTCAGTACCGTGGGGCCGGTGTCCAACCGGTATGCGCCGAGTCGCATCCGGCCGGCCCGGCCACCGGGGACGGCATCCCGTTCGACGACGGTGACCCGCCTGCCTGCGCCCAGCAGGTGGAGGGCGCAGGCGAGGCCGGAGAGGCCTGCGCCCACCACGACGACATGGTCGGTCCGTCCGGTTACCGTCCTCACATGCTCTCCTTCCTGAGGTCCGGGCCGATGCCCGATGCCCGTTCGACCAGCGAGGCGAACTCCCCGCGTACTGCGGGTGCCGCACCGGTCCTCGCGAAGTGCCGCAGGCCTGCGGCCGCCAGGTCCTCGATCTTCGACTCCACCACGGCCCGGGCTCCGGTCCGCTCCAGTGCCGTCCGCATCCGCTCCACGGTGTCGTCGGACCGGGCTGCGGCGCCGGGGGCGAGCACGGCCGCGGCCTCCTCGTCCCCGTCGGCGTCGGCAAGCCTGAGGGCCGTGGCGAGGAGATAGGTGAGCTTGCGTGAACGCAGATCGTCACCGGTCGGTTTGCCGGTCAGCTCGGGATCGCCGAAAGCGCCGAGGAGGTCGTCGCGGAGCTGGAAGGCCAGCCCCGCGCATCGGCCGGCGGAGCGCAGCGATTCGACGGTCCACTCGTCGGCGGCGGCCAGCGAGGCGCCCAGCGCCAGGGGCCGCTCGACCGTGTACAGGGCGCTCTTGAGCGTGGCGATGGTCAACGCGTCGTCGACGTCGGACGCGCCGATCGCCTGCGCGTGGATGTCGCGGTACTGACCGGCGACCATCTCACTGCGCATCGCCTGCCACTCGCGGTACAGCCGCGGGCCGTACGGTGAGCCGAGTGCCGTCTCCGTCAGCAGATCGTCGGCCCATGCCAGCGCCAGGTCACCGGCGAGCACCGCGGCGGACGTCGCGAAGGACTCCGGTGAGCCGGTCATCCGTGCCGTGCGGTGCATACGGACCAGGTCCACGTGCATCGCCGGCCCGCCCCGGCGCAGCGGCGATCCGTCCATCACATCGTCGTGAATGAGAGCGCACGCCTGCAACAGTTCGAGCGCGGCTCCCGTCCGCAGGAGCGCCGTGGCGTTGCCCGTGCCGCCCGCGGCCCGCCAGCCGCACCACGCGAACGCCGTGCGCAGCCGCTTACCGCCACGTCGGACGAACGCGGTGACAGGACCGGCCACGTCACGGGCGAACACCGCGTCCACGTCACCGGCCCGGCGCAGTCGCGCGTCGAGGACAGCTCCGAGGACCGTCTCGACGGCCCTGGTGGCCTCCGCGGCGGTGAGCGGGTCGTCGGCGCGCCCTGCCGGCTCGGCCGCCGTCGGTCGTGGTCCAGACATGTTCCACCCCTTTCTCACTCTCGGTCACCTGCACACCAGTGCTTGCGCCGAGTGCCCCGGTGTGGATGCGTGTGATCCATGCCCGGCGCGAGGCCCACCCGTGGAACCGCTCACTCCACCGGCCCATCGGCGTGTGGCTCATGGCCGTGTGTCCCCGGGTGCCCGTCCCCGGCGCCCGATCTCGTCGGGGACCATCACCCAGCCGTAGCCGTCCGTGAAGCAGCGGTGCAACCGGTCCACCGACCTGAGCCCGCTGTTGCCGGTGCTCGCTGTGGAGTCGTCGGGCCGGTGTGCGGGCCGGACCGCTCCGGGCTGGCGTGAGAAGCCACGGTGGCAGCAAGCGGCGCACTCCGAGGAAGGTGACGTGGATGCCGGACTGCCAGGGGGCCGTCCTGACAGCCGCTGCGGAGCAGATGCCGACGGACGGGCTTCGCTCCTCGCTCCGAGGTGCGGTGATCGGTCGCGGGCACCGTGGCCACGACGAGGCCCGGACCGTGTGGGACGGGCTGATCGACCGCCGCCCCGCGCTCATCGCCCGGTGCTCCGGTACGGCGGACGTGGTCGAGGCGGTGCGGGCCGCCCGCAGGCACCGTCCCCTCGTCAGCATCCGCGATGGCGGTCACCGGGTAGCGGGCAGCGGGGTGTGTGACGACGGGCTGGTGATCGACCTGTCGCGCATGAAGGGCGTGCGCGTCGACCCCGCCGCCCGCACCGCGCGGGCCCGGGCGGGCGCGACCTCGACCGCGAGACCCAGTTGCACGCTCTGGCCACACCGGGCGGGGAGATCTCGGCCACCGGGATCGCCGGTCTCACGCTCGGCGGCGGCTTCGGTTTTGTGATGCGGCTGTTCGGCCTGAGCTGCGACAGCGTCCGCTCGCTCGAGATCGTCACGGCGGACGGCGCGGTGCGTACAGTGAGCCGGGAGGAAGAACCCGAGCTGTTCTGGGCGGCGCGCGACGGGGCCGGCGGGACCCGGCGCTCGACGAGACCGCGATCGAGTGGGCACGCTCGGCGTGGGACGCGATGAAGCCGTTCTCGAGCGGCGGGACATATGTCAATTTCGCCGGGCTGGGCGAGGACGCGAGCCGGTTGCGGGGCGCGGTCTTCGGCCCACACGAGGAGCGGCTCGCCCGCGCCCGCGCCGCGTACGACCCTGAGGGCCTTTTCGGACCGGCCGCGGCAAGGCCGTGAACATGTGAGCGGCACGGTCCTTCGATATGGAAGGCGTGCCCCTTATCGTGGATCTTTGCGTAGACCGCCCGCGAACGAGATGGAGTTGGGGCCGTGGCGTTCGCGGAGTCGGCCGGTGGCGGTGAGTCCGCGCCCTCTCCCGAGTCGCCCCCGGGGTCCGGGCGACGGTCCTGGGCACCGCTGCTGGCAGTGTGCGCCGGGTATTTCATGGTGATCCTGGATGTGACGGTCATCAACGTGGCCGTGCCGGTGATCGGCCGGGAACTGTCCGCCTCGCTCACCGGCATCCAGTGGATCACCGATGGGTACACCCTGGTCTTCGCCGGGTTCCTGCTGACCGGTGGCGCGCTGGGCGACCGGCTGGGCAACCGTCGGATCTTCTGCTCGGGCGTAGCGGTGTTCACCGTGTCCTCGGCCGCGTGCGCGGCCGCGCCGAGCGTCCCCTTCCTGGTTGTGGCCCGGCTGGTGGAGGGGCTCGGCGCGGCGCTGATCGTGCCCGGCTCCCTGGCCCTGCTCCAGCAGGCCTACCCGGCGCCGACCGCACGCTCGCGGGCCTTCGGGCTGTGGGGTTCGATGGCGGGCATCGCGGCCTCTGCCGGGCCACTGCTGGGCGGGCTCCTCGTCTCCGCGGGGGGCTGGCGCTGGGTGTTCCTCATCAACCTGCCCGTCGGTGCGGCCTGCCTGATGCTGACGCTGCGGCATGTGGCGCGCTCGCCCCGACGTGCCGCTCGGTCCCTGGACTGGCCGGCGCAGTGCGCGGTCGTGGCGGCGGTGGCGCTGCTGATCGCAGCGCTCAACGAGGCCGGACGGCGGGGCTGGTCCGACCCGGCTGTTCTCGCCGGGGTGGGCCTGGCCGTGCTGGCCGCCGCGGCATTCGTGGTGCGCGAGCGGCTGGCCCGGTCTCCTGCTCTTCCTCTGAGCCTGCTGCGGTCTCGTACGATGAGCGGCGGAGCCGGCATCGGCCTTCTGTTCAACTTCGGTTTCTACGGCATGGTGTTCACCGCCAGCCTGGAGTTCCAGCACCAGCGCGGCTTCAGCGCCTTGGAAACCGGGTTGGCGCTTTTCCCGGCGGTGGCGATGACCATGTTCGCCTCCGTCCTGTCCGGGCGGCTGACCCGCCGCACCGGCGATCGTCCGCTGGTGATCTCCGGCATGCTCCTGGCAGCCTTGGGACTGGCCGGCTGGGCCTCGGCGGGAGCCGACCCCGCCTACCCGCTGCTGGTGGTCCCGATGATGGCTGCGGGGTTCGGTACCTCCTTCGCGCTCACCGGCTCGACCGCCACCGTGATGGGTGCCGCACCTCAGGCGTACTCGGGGGCCGCCTCCGCCCTGTTCAACACCACCCGCCAGATCGGCAGCGCCACCGGCGTGGCGCTCGGCGGCAGCCTGCTCGCCACAGCCACCGACTACGACACCGGGCTGCGCACCAGCATGGCCGTCGGTGCGCTCGCCTATCTGACCGCCGTAGGCCTCGCGTGGCTGTGCGTGCCGGCGAAGTCCCAAAGGACATAGGGAGTCTTGAGTCGCTGCAGCCTCCGCCGGCGACACGTGCTGCCAGGACACCGTCGAGGGGGCGCGACCAAACCCCGCTGAAACCTCACGGCTGACGAAGGGGAGACGCCCGCGTTGAATTCACCCATCGCGCGGTTCTGTCGCTCGACTTCCTCCGCGATGGTCGGGACGGTGTCGAGCCGCTCAGAGACGGTGGGGCGCTCGCAGAGCGTTTCCAGGACCTCGACCTGAGGGCACGACCGCACCGGTTCCGCCGGCGTGGGCGGTGGTTGTCCGACGTGGAAACCGAGCACTGTGCCGCCGGGGCGGGCTCCACGGTGCTCATCCAGAGGTTCAGGACCTTCACTCCGAGCTTCTGTGCCGCTGCGGCGAAGGCCTCAGCGCGTTGCGGGGTGCATCGGAACGAGTGATGCGCGCTATCACCCGCTCGAACTCCTCGAGCGGTGGGCAGCCGTCAACACGGATGGACGTGACAACGGCAAGGGATGTGGAGCCCGCCCGCGAGCTGACGAGGCCAGTGAATGCCGAGCGCCTGAAGGTCTTGATGTGCACTTCTCGCTCTCTCGTGGTCGGCGTCTCGGCTGCTGCCTGTTCGGCACGGTCCCTTCAAGGGGTGTTCTTGTGGTCCAGGCCGTTCTGCCCGTGGTCCGGCCGGAAGGCGAATCGGGTCGCGAGGCGGTAGGTGACGGTGACGTCGTCGTACTGTCGGCCGGGGACGACTCTGTCGGGGAGGTTGATCCGGTCGCTGTGGGACGTTGACTCGCGTTCGCCCGCGCCGGGGAAGCTGACGGCTGTTCGTGGTTCTTCCGTGAAGCAGAGGTGTTCGGATCGGACCGTCGCCCGGAATGAGATGTCCGGTTCCGGGTCCTGGCCTCCGACGGTGGTGAGCCGACCGGCGTCTTGTGGCTCGGGGGTATCAGCCGTTCAGGGTGGCTCGTCCCGCTTCTGGGCGGTGCGGCGGGTGGGCCGAGGTGGTTCCTTCCCGTCCTCGCCGCGGGCCCGGTGCGGGCGGGTTCCGCTCTCGCTCCCGGCGATCCGGCCCCGGTCTTTGTCGGCGGGCCTGTGTGACGTGCTCGGTTTGGCCGGCCTCGTCCGGCGTGCGGTGTCGCCTGCCGTCTCGGTGACGTCCTCGACGGCCTTCTGCGCGGTGCCGCCCGCGGCCTCGGCCACGTCCCCGGCGGTGTCGCCGACATCGCCGACGGCCTGGCGTGCCCCGGAACCGACGTCCTCCACCGCTCGCCCGGCGCCGCCACCGATGTCCTGCGCGGCCCTCCCGGCGCCGCGTCCCACGTCGTCGACCGCACTGCCGGCGCCGCGCCCCACGTCCTGTACGGCGGATCCGGCGCCCTGGCCGACGTCCTCGACGGCCCTTCCCGCACCCGTGCCCAGCTCACCGACGGCTTGGCGGGCGCCGCCACCGACGTCCTGTACGGCGGAACCGACTCCGCGTGCCAACTCCTGGACGATCTCCGGGTTGCGATCGAGCGTGGTCAGCACCCGGTTGACAATTGTCACGACGTTGTCGAGGCGCACCTTGAGCTGGGCTTGCGCCTCCACGCCCGAGATACCCAGGTGCACCCGGCCGAGCGCGACGTCGGCACCCACGCTCAACTTCAACAGGTCCAGAACCTCGGCCTGCAGTGAGACATGCGCCCGCAGATCCTCCACGTCCAAGTCGATCTGGTCGACCTTCAGCGTAGGAACGTCGAGGAAGACGTCAGGAACCGCATCGGCCGCCGCGCGCCTGTCGGCCGACTCACCGCCAAGAGCGTCGGTGTCTTCGTGGACTGTGGCCGCCTCGTCCTCGTACGGCTCCGGCTCGGCGGACCTGTCGACGTCCTCGGCGCCGGGTTCGTCGTCCAGGTCGCGCTCCTCGACGGGGCCCTCGTCGTGCTCGGCGTTGTCGTGCATGGGTCCGCCTCCGTGAGCTCGCCGGGCATTTCACACCTTTTGGGACATTATGGAGCACAGGTGTATGGCGCGGTGCTGTCGGCCCCGGCGGAGCCGGAGGACGGCCGGGGAACGTACGGAAGGTGCCGGGAGGTCGCCCGCGCGCGAACGGGACCGAACGGGTGACAGGAGTCGTGGCCGGTTCCCGCTGTTGTTCCGGGAAGTCGAGGAGTTCATGCTCGAGTGCGATGCGATCGTGTCCTACGAGAGCGTCCGGCGGTGGTGCCTGAAGTTCGGCCAGATCTGTGCGAATGAGCTGCGCCGCTGCCGGGTGACACGGGGCACCTGGACGACGTTTTCATCCCGCTCGACGGACAGCGGCAGCACCTGTGGCGGGCGGCGGGCCGGCACGGAACGTGCTGGACATCCTCGTCCAGCCCAAGCGCGACACCCGCGCCGCCGTGCGGTTCTTCCGCCGGCTCCTGAAGGACCTGGAGTACGTGCCGCATGTGGTGGTCACCGACAAGCCACGTCACCTTGGACAGCCTGCCGGCCCACAAGAAACGCCGCTGGCACCTGCACTTCACCCCGACCAGCTCGTCATGGCTCAACCTCCTCGAACGCTGGTCCTCCGTACTCAGCCGCAAAGCCTTGACCAACCCCAGCTTCACCTCCGTCGCGAACTCGAAACCCGGATCGACTGCTGGGCCTCCCACGGGAACGACAACCCCGAACCCTTCGTCCGGGCCAAACCCGCCGACGAGATCCTCGACGAAGTCGCCCGCGGGCGAGCCACCCTCGACCGGATCGCCAAATCCGCGACACACCGATGGCTCCGGCTTGCGCAGCGCGGACAACTGCACCTTCCTCGGCAGCAGCCGGGCCTCCTGACGGCCGCGAGCGGTGCGTACCCACGGGGTGCGGGAGCCTGCCGGCTTCGTCCCGCCGCGGACCAGGCCGCAGCCCTTGAGGACGTCGAACGTGCCGCGGGGGCGTCGCTCGTGCTTGTCGCCGTGGCGCGGCATCCGCCACAGCTGACCGGCGGTCGCCCGCTGGAAGATCCCCAGCGCCTGATGCGCCCGCAGACGCCGACGGCAGGACCTGGCAGCTGCTGCCGCGCCCCGGCTAGCGATTGACGGACCGCATCCCTGCCTCGTCGTATCGTTCACCCGCCGCTTCGGGCAGCTCCGCGTGGATGCGGGCCAAGTCGTCCTCGGTCAGCACGATGTCGACCGCAGCGGCGTTCTGTTCCAGGTAGGTGCGGCGCTTGGTGCCCGGGATCGGCACCAGGTGCTCGCCCTGGGCCAGCACCCAGGTGATGGCCAGCTGGGCCGGGGTCACGCCCTTCTCGGCGGCGATCTCCTTCACCTTTGCCGCCAGCCGCAGGTTCGCCTCCAGGTTGGTGTCCTTGAAGCGCGGGTTCTCGCGGCGCCAGTCGTTCGCGTCCAGCTCGTCCGGCGAGGTGAACCGCCCGGCCAGGAAACCGCGGCCGAGCGGCGAGTACGGCACGAAGCCGATGCCCAGCTCCCGGCAGGTGGGCAGCACCTCGGCCTCCACGTCCCGTGACCACAACGAGTACTCGCTCTGCACCGCGGTGACCGGGTGCACGGCGTGGGCGCGCCGGATGGTCTCCGCGCTCGCCTCGCTCAGGCCGATGTACCGCACCTTGCCCTCGGCGACCAGCTCGCCCAGCGCGCCGACCGTCTCCTCGATGGGTACGTTCGGGTCGACCCGGTGCTGGTAGTACAGGTCGATGTGGTCGGTCCCCAGACGCTGCAGGGAGCCGTGGACCGAGCTCCGGACGTGCTCGGCCGAGCCGTCCTGAGGGCCGACCGTGCTCATGTCTCCGGGTACGGCGTTGTCCATCCGGTAGTTGAACTTCGTCGCGATCACGTACGCGTCGCGGTGCCCCCCGATCGCCTCGCCGACGAGTGACTCGTTGGTGAGCGGCCCGTACATCTGCGCGGTGTCGAGAAAGTTCACCCCGAGGTCGAGGGCGCGCCGGATGGTCGCGATCGCCTCCTCCTGATCGGTGGACCCGTAGAAGGCGGACATACCCATGCACCCCAGGCCGATGGCCGATACCTGAAGGTCCCGCAGACTGCGCTTCTGCATGCCGTGTCCCAGCCTTTCCCTGCACACTCGTTCATCGGTCGGACGGCACGAAGCCCCTCATCCATTTAGCGACGGATTACACCACCCGGCATCCCGTGAGAGGCACCGGGCGACATGGGCTTCGTGCGCCGTGGTGTCTGCGACGCTACGACCTGGAGCGCACTTCAGCGCAAGTCAACCGTTCAGGCGGGCCGGCAGCACGCGAGGCGGACGGTCCGGTTCACCGCGAACGCCCGCTGGAAGATCACAGAGGCGGGCCGGCCGAGCCTGCCGAAGATCGGCGAGGTCCGGGTCAGACGGGCCCGCACCCTGCCGTGCACGCCGTCCGGTGTCACCGTGATCAAGGACCCGGCCGCCGGTACTTCACCTCCTTCGTCATCGACACCGACCGGAACAGGACCGGGTCCGGCTCGGCGAGCCGGACCCCGACAGCACCGTGGGCATCGACCTCGGCCTGACCCTCCCGCCAAGCTCTCGGCTTCGCTTGAGCAGGGAGGCCTCCGTCCAGCTCTCCACCCGGCCGCTCCGTGAGAACCGAACGGTCGCGGTGGAGTACAAGGCCGCCCGGTACGGGCGGACCTTCGTGCAGGTCGGCCGGTTCGAGCCCACCAGTCAGGTGTGTTCGGCCTGCGGCCACCGCGACGGGCCCAGACCCCTCAGTGTGCGGGAACGGACCTGCAGCGCCTGCCACACGGTCCACGGTCGGGACCACAACGCCGCGAAGAACGTAAAGACCGCCGGACCGGCGTGACAGCCTGTCGAGCGCGGGTCGGACCGAACCCCGGTCCGACCCGTGCGACCCCGAGGAGCAAGTCAACAACTGCCCTTGGCCGAGCGTCTTGCCGAGCTTGATGACGAGTACGACATCGTCGAGTACGGGGGAGGACGTCGGCCCAGCCCGATGCCGAGGTCATGGAAGCAGGGAGCTGAACCGTTCGGTTCTTGCTCGCTGCGGTTCGGCCGCCCTCTACGGTCCTGTGAGTGTGGGAGAGTCCTCATCCGGGCTGCGCCTGGCTGACCGAACACGGGATCGGAGTCCCCGCTCGACGGCTGACCCTGATGCCGCCTCAGTGGCTGTGGTGAGCCCGGTGGACTCAGTGGAGGCAGAGGCAGAACGGATGGCCGGCCGGGTCCGCGTAGACCCGCCAGTTGGCCTCCGGGCGGAGCTGGTCCGTCCGCTCCAGCACGGTCGCGCCGAGGGCGAGCGCCCGTTTCTCCTCCCCGTCGAGGTCGTCCACGTCGAAGTCCAGGTGGAGCTGCTGCGGGTGCTGCTGGCCGGGCCATTCGGGTGGCCGGTAGCCGTCCACCCGCTGGCAGGCCAGCGGTGTCCCCTCGAACCCGTGCACCTCGACCCAGTCGGGATCCTCCGGGTCCGCGACCACCCGGCCGCCGAGCAGCTCCGCGTAGAACTCCGCGAGCCGTACCGGATCGGCGCAGTCCAGCGCGATCGCCTGCAGCTTTCGAATCACTTCCGGCACCCCTCGTTCCTCGGCCGCTTCCGTGGCTCCCCGTACGGGAGAGGGCGTACCCGCCGCTGCGGCGGGCATACGCAGCGGACGTCGGCCCGTCGCCGGGCGAGTGGTGCTCGGTCATGGCGGCCCGTCCTGAGAGGCGCGTTTTCGCCTGTCAACGGCGGTCCGCGTGTCTCATCCCACCTCCTCGTAGCGAACCTGCCGTTCTTCCCCTCACACTTCGCTGACACGGGCGCTGTCACGTTGTTGAGTGAGGAGGTGCCTGGGGTGCGTCGGGGCGTGGCGGAGCCGGGTTCCGGCCGCGTGTTCAGGCCGTGGTGGGCTGGCCGGCAACGCCGGTGACCTGGTCCCAGATGGCGAAGCGAACGGTCATCTCGGCTCGGTAGTCGTGTGCGGTCATCAGGTGACGCCGGAGTCTGAAGTGGGGGGAGATGCCGCTGAAGGCGGACAGGAACCGCTGCGCCCCGCCGGTGCTGCGGAAGCCCTTCATGGCCCGTTCGCGCTGCCGGGTGGGCTGGTGGCTGTTCTCCGCCCGGTTGTTGAGGTACTTCGACTGCCGGTGCTCGACCGAGGGCATCAGCTCCCGGTGGGCGGCGCCGTAGGAGCGGAGCCTGTCGGTGACCAGCACCCGGGGCACCCGGCACTGTTTCCTTATCAGCTTGGCCAGGAACCGCTTCGCAGCCTTCGCGTCGCGCCGGGACTGCACGAGGATGTCCAGCACGGTGCCGTCCTGGTCGACGGCCCGCCACAGGTAGTACCGCACCCCGTTGATTTTCACGAAGACCTCGTCGAGGTGCCACTTTTCACCGGCCCGCGGCCCGCGGCGGCGCAGCCCGGCGGCGTACTCGGGCCCGAACCTGGCGCACCACTGCCGGACCGTCTCGTAGGAGACGGTCACGCCTCGCTGGAGCAGCAGCTCCCCGTCCTCCCGGAAGGAGAGCGGGAAGCGGTGGTACAGCCACACCGCGTGCGCGATGATCTCCGCCGGGTAGCGGAAGCCCTTGTACGACGGGGCCACGGCCTCCATGCTGTCCCTCCCCGGACCCGGCAAGCCAACCCGAAGATCATCGTATCGGCAGGCCCGCAGCCAACCTGACAATGCCACGTGGCCACCGTCCGGCACACCGAGCCGGCCGAGTTCTCGGTCTCGGTGACCGGCGACAAGATCAGCGACGAGCTGGGCAACCGCATGACCGGCCTCGAGGTCACCTTCGCGGTCACCTTCCCGGACGGTGAGGGTGCGGACCGGGCCCGCGCGGTTCTTCCTCGCGCGGTGCGGACGTCTCATGACCGGCTCTGCACGGTCAGCCGCACGATCGAGATCGGTACACCCGTCAGGACGACCATCAGGGACGCCTGAGCGGGCTTCGTCGACACCGTGCGCCGGATCCCGCCCTACGAGGGCCCGTCCGAGGGGCCCGGGACCGCGGCCGAGGCGCGAAGGTTGCGCCGGCGCAGCAGCAGGGCGGGCGCCGCCACTGCCACGGCGACGGCCGCCGCGGCCAGAGCCCAGGGAACGCCGGACATCGCGTCCGCGCCCACGGCATGGTCCACCGACCAGGAACCCGGGCCGGTCATCGCCAGGAGCAGTGCCAGAGCCCCGTACCGGAATATCCCGCCTGCCGACGCCGTTGCACCCCCACGCCGGCATGCCCGAGTCAAAAGGATCGGGCGGTGGCGGAAGGAGCACCTCATGGCACGCAGCACAGCGCGGCCCGTCGTCAGGCTGAAGTCGGCAGCCGGTACGGGAGTCACCTACGTGACCCGTAAAAACCGTCTGAACGACCCCGACCAGCTCGTCCTGCGCAAGTACGATCCGGTCGCCGGAGAGCACGTCCTCTTCCGCGAAGAACGATGAAACCCGCCTCCCTCGCCCTCGTGCAGCCCCGCGGAAGGAGACCGTGATGAAGGTACGCAAGTCCTTGCGCTCGCTGAAGTCCAGGTCCGGCGCCCAGGTGGTGCGCCGACGGGGCGTGACCTTCGTGATCAACAAGAAGGATCCGCGGTTCAAGGCCCGCCAAGGCTGACCAGCCACCGCACCACCCGGGCGGCCCGGTACCGCGAGCGCGGTACCGGGCCGTCGCGGCGTGGTACCGCGCCCGGTCGACGCGCGCCTGGCCAGGATGGAGCCCCACGCCCAGTCGGGGCGAGCGGACGTCCAGGAGGCGGAGATGGCGGTGGACCGGGTCGGCATGGTCGTACACGGCGGACGTCCCGAGGCCGCGGAGGCGGCCCGCACGGTCCGTGCATGGTGCGCCGAACATGCCGTCGCCTGCAAGGACATCGACGTGTGGAACGACGGCGAACGGCGCAGCGCCCGGCAGGAAATGGCGGGGGCCGGCGACCCCGGCCTCGTCGTCACCCTCGGCGGGGACGGCACCTTTCTGCGCGGGGCCCGGCTCGCGGCCGCCATCGACGCGCTGGTCCTCGGTGTCGACCTCGGCCGCGTGGGTTTCCTGACCGAGGTGCCCATGACCATGGTGCGTACGGCGCTGGACGCCGTGCACGACGACCGGCTCGACGTGGAGCAGCGCATGCTGCTGACCATGCGTGCCTCGTGCCGCCTGGAGGTGCCCTCGGACATCGAGGCGCTCATGAGCTACGGCCGAGGCCCGCTCCTGCCCCCGACCAGCGTGCGCTCCGACTGCGAGACGGGCGGCGAGTGGGGCATCCCGCTGGACGTGACCGCCCTCAACGACGTCGTACTGGAGAAGCTCGCCAGGGACCGGCAGATCTCGGTCGGGGTCTACATCGCGGGCCGGCTGCTGGCCTCGTACTCCGCCGACGCGCTGCTGGTGGCCACGCCGACGGGATCGACCGCCTACAGCTTTGCCGCCGGCGGCCCCGTGGTCTCGCCGGGCACCGAGGCACTGGTCTTCACACCGGTGGCACCGCACATGACGTTCAACCGGTCGGTCGTCGCCGCCCCGGACGAGCCCGTCGGGCTGCGGGTGCTCGAGCGCTCGGGCCGCGCCGCCGTCAGCATCGACGGCCAGCTCCGCGGCGTGATCGGCCCCGGTGACTGGATCGGCGTCTACGCCGCACCGCGCAGGCTGCGTGCCGTACGGCTCGGCCCGATGGACTTCTACGGCCGCCTCCGTGACCGTATGAACCTCACCGACGCGCCTGCCGCGGTCGCCGACGGCACGCCCGCACCGCTCTGGCCGGTCCGCAGCGCGCCGCCGGGAGACCTGGCGCACCTCGCCATGCCGGACGACCCGACGGCATCCGGGTGACGGGGCCCGTCACTCCCTACCCCACCTGGGAACCTCCCGCGCCCCCGGGGACGCGGCACTCGGCGCGGACTGTCGGCGGAGCAGGCCCATCAGCGTCAGGGAGCCCGGCCCGAAGAAGACCAGGAGAAGGAAACCCCAGCAGAACAATGCCGGGGCCAGGCCGCCGTTCTGCAGAGGAAAGGCACCGTCCTTCTGATGCTCGGTGAAGTAGGCGAAAGCCATGGCCCCCGAGCTGAGGAACGCCGCGCTGCGGGTCGCGACTCCGAGGAGAATGAGGGCACCGCAGACGAGCTCGATCACACCGGCGTACCAGAACGGCCAGTCACCCGTGGGGCTGGCCTGCCTGTCCAGTACACCGAAGAGCGTGGCGGCGCCCTCGTTGGTGAACAGCAGGCCGAGGACGATACGGAACAACCCCAGGACGAGAGGCCGGCGAGCCGGTCGCTCAGCTCGGATCCACAGGCATCAAGCCGGTGGATCCGAGCTCAGCCGACCGCCCCGTGCGCGCGCTCTACCATGCGGCTCAACCACCTCCTGGAACAAGCCGGTCCCGCACTTGCCGGACGGGCCGGCGCCGATTGGCATGAGGCTGGGTCTCAGTCGGGAAGGATCGCGCCGGGCACCGGCAAGAACCGCCCCGAGGCGCCGTTGGTGGCGGGGGCGAGGTTCGGGGCGGTGCGGGTGGATGGGCTATTGCGCGTCGTGCGGGCGGGCGTGCGGGGGGTGGTGGTGCTCAGTCAGGACGTTCAGCAGGCGGGTGAGTTCGTCCTGCTGGGCGGGGGTGAGGGGGGCGAGGAGTTCGCGCTGGGCGTCGGCGATGAGCGTGTCGAGGCGCTCCAGGCGGCGGCGGCCGGTGGTGGTGAGGGTGATGACATTGCGGCGGCGGTCGGTGGGGTCGGGTTCGCGGCGAATGCATTCGGCGTCGGCGAGCTCGTTGAGGACGGCGACCATGTCGCTGCGGTAGATGCCGGTGCGGCGGCTGAGTTCGGCCTGGCTGGCGGCGCCGGCCTCGGTGAGCGCGACCAGCACGGCGAAGTGCCACTTGCGAGCGCCTTCGGCGGCCAGGCGTTCGCTGACGAGCCGATCGGCGGCGACCGCGGCCCCGGCGAGCAGGCGGCTGGGGATGGCGCGCAGCCGGGCCGGTGTGGGGTCGGGGGTCGGGCTCATCGGGATCCTCCACCTCTTGTGTTAGTGCCACTAACAGCCTACCTTCGTTAGTGACACGAACGTTTGAGCTGTGAACGAATTCCCCTGGAGTGAAGGCCGTGATCAAGCCGTTCCGCATCGACATTCCCCAGGCCGACCTCGACGACCTGACCGACCGCCTCTCCCGCACCCGTTGGCCCAACGAGGTCGCCGACGCCGGGTGGGACTACGGCTTCCCGCTGGCGCGGCTCAAGGAGCTTGCCGAGTACTGGCGCACCGGCTACGACTGGCGTGCGCATGAGGCCGGGCTCAACGAGCTTCCGCACTTCACCACCGAGATCGACGGCCAGAACATCCACTTCGTCCACGTCCGGTCTGCGAAGCCGGACGCGCTCGCGCTGGTCCTCACCCACGGCTGGCCCGGTTCGTTCCTGGAGTTCCTCGACGTGATCGAGCCGCTGTCGCGCGACTTCCACCTGGTGATTCCATCCATCCCGGGTTACGGCTTCTCGGGGCCGACTCACGAGCGCGGCTGGGACGCCGCCCGGGTCGCGCGGGCCTGGGCCGAGCTGATGCGCCGTCTCGGGTACGAGCGCTACGGCGCGCAGGGCGGCGACTTCGGCGCGGGCATCTCGATCGCGCTCGGCGCGGTGGCACCCGAGCACGTAGTCGGGGTGCACGTCAACTACCTGCCGACCCGGCCGGTCCCGGATGCCGGCATCGAACTGTCCGAAACGGATGAAGCCCGGCTGGACAAGGTCCGGCAGCTGATGGCGAATCGTCCGCCCTACCAGGCTCTGCAGGCCCTCACCCCGCAGACCATCGGCTACGCGCTGACCGACTCGCCGGTCGGCCAGTTGGTCTGGATCGCCGAGCGCTTCGCACAGTGGACCGACCCCGTCACGCCGGTCGGCGACGAGCGGATGCTCACCGGCATCTCGCTGTACTGGCTGACCGCCACGGCGGCCTCCTCGGCGCGGTTCCACCACGATGCCCCGCGGGGGGTCCAGCAGCCGTGCCCGGTGCCGCTCGGCGTCGCGGTGTTCGCGCACGACATCACGCAGTCGGTGCGACCGCTGGCCGAGCGGCTGTACGACATCAGGCACTGGTCGGAGTTCGAGCGCGGCGGCCACTTCGCCGCGATGGAGGTGCCGGAGCTGCTGGCCGAGGACGTCCGGGACTTCTTCCTCACCCACGTCAAGGACGACGACCGGGTGGCCGCCCGCTGAGAGGTACTGCTGGCCGCGGACTGCCGGGCACCCCGGAGCTTCGCGGACAACAGGCCGTTCGCCCTCACCGGGGCCAGCCGCATCGTCGCGCCCTTGTCGATGTGGGTGAGCCGCTGACCGTACACGGTGCGCACCACGTCCGCACCGGCGCGTGCCGCAGTTATCGCGACCCCGGCAGTGTCAAGGGTGCTGTTACGTTGGCTGACCGGGTGGGATGATCTTCGGGTTGGTCATGGTGGAGGGGGACCGTCCGTGGACAGCGCGTCGCCGTCGTACCAGGGGCCCCGGTACTCGGCCGAGGTGATCTCCCACTGCGTATGGCTGTACTTCCGCTTCCCGCTCAGCTTCCGCGAGGTCGAGGAGCTGATGCTCCAGCGCGGCGTGCTCGTCTCCCACGAGACGGTCCGCCGCTGGTGTGCCACGTTCGGGCAGGCCTACGCCAACGGACTGCGCCGCCGCCGGCCGCGGCCCGGGGACAAACGGCATCTGGACGAGGGGTTCGTGAAGATCAACGGGGAGCTGACGTACCTGTGGCGGGCCGTCGACGCCGGCGGCACCGTCCTGGACATCCTCGTGCAGAGCCGCCGGGACAAGACCGCAGCCCAGCGCTTCTTCCGCCGCCTGCTGAAGAGGACCCGCACGGTGCCGCGGGTGATCGTTACGGACAGGCTCCGCTCCTACGGAGCGGCCCACCGCGAGGTCATGCCTTCGGTCGAGCACCGTTCGCACCAGGGCCTGAACAACCGGGCCGAGAACAGCCACCAGCCCACCCGGCAGCGCGAACGGGCCATGAAGGGCTTCCGCAGCGTGGGCGCCGCGCAGCGGTTCCTGTCCGCGTTCAGCGGCATCTCACCCCACTTCCGGCCTTACCGCCACCTGATGACCGCCGCCCACTACCGCGCCGAGATGACCCTCCGCTTCACTAGCTGGGACCAGATCACCGGCAGCACCGGCCTGCCCACCGCGGCCTGAACACACAGGCCCGGACCGCAAGCCCACCATGCCCCCGGCACACCGTCAGGCACTCACACGCCCAACAACGTGACAACGCCCGGCGCACTGCCCGCCCCCGGCCGGGGCGCGGCCGTGCCTCTTCGCCGTCCTCACGCAGGCGACCCGGCGCGTCCGAATCCCGGGCGCCACCGCGCACCCGACCGCGCAGCGGCTCGTGCGGCCCGGGCGTCACCTCGTCATGGACCTGCCGGACGCCGACGGCCGGGCCCGATTCCCGGTCCGCGACCGGGACGCGCAGTGCACGCAGGCCTACGACGCCGTGCTCGCCGATGCCGGGCTGGAGGGTGTCACCAGCGGCATCCGGATGCCCCAAAGGAACTCCTCATGCAGCGCCGGCTACCGGCCTGCCGCAGAGCTGCTGGATTGCACCTTGAGCTGGAACCAAAGCCGCCTCCTGCACGCGCTCCGCGGGTTCGAATCGTTCTGCAACGGGCATCGGCCGCCCCCGGCCATGGGCCAGGCCGCCCCGCTTCGCCCGTTGCCTGAACCGGCCACCGCACCGGGACGGACCGCGCACCTGGAGGTCCACCGACAAGACCGGCTCGGCGGCACCCCGCATGAGGACCAGCAGGCCGCCTGAACAGCGGGTGATTAAACGGCACCCGCAGAACCGGCAGATGCCGCATTGCCGCCCTAGCCTGCAGCGATGACCTCCCGAGTCCTACAGGTAAGGGGAGGGGCGATGTGGTGGAGGGTGACGTCGCTCTGTCGGCGCTGGCAGCGGGGCGGTAGCAGGTCTGCCAGGGTCCGTAGAGGGTGGGCGGACCTGCTCGGCCCGCACACAGACGCGGGCCGAGCGGTTTCTTCTTCCTTCGAGTCGGTGCCGGCTACCGCTTGCCGGTACGCTCCTGGCTGCCGTCGGCCCGGCATGCGCCCCGGCGGCTCGACTTCTGGCTTCATGGACCGGAAGTCACCCCGCTCACGGAGCGGATGTCCGGTGCTCCGGCAACCGCGCCCTAGCGCCGCCAGACCTCCGCGACGGCGAGGTAGGCCGTCGAGTTGGGCCGTCCGGCGCTGCCACCGACTCGAGGCTGTCCGGCGATGGTGCGGCCGCCGGTGCGCATCGTGCCGTGCCCGCACGGGCCGAGCACGAGGCTGAGGCTGTGCTCGACCCCGCCGCCGAGAGGGAACTCGTCGGTGGCGAACACACGCCGGTCGAGGACGTCGCTCATGGCGATGGACACGTCGGCGGCGCGGGCACGCAGGCCGGATGCCATGTCCAGGTCCACCTTCACCGGCACCCTGTGCACGATCGGCTCGGGCCAGACGAGTCCGTCGGCCTCGGGGAAGTGGCGCACGAACTCGCGCTCCAGCCATCGGGCCAGGCGCACATTGGCGCCGTAGAGCTGGACGGTCTCCTCGTGCCACAGCACCAGGACGTTCCCGGCACCATGAGGGGACCAGTCGACCTGCCAGGTCGCGGCGTAGGCGGTGAGCCGGTCACCGTCGTAGAGCACCAGCCCGGGGTTCGCGCCGATGATGACCGGCACCCTTTCGGCCGGGGCTTGTGCCATGCGGGCTGTGGCCGCGACGGACTGCGGGGCGAGTGCGGCACCGCCGGTGACGGCGAGTGCGCCGACAGCGGTACCCATTCGGAGGAGTCGGCGACGATCCACGGACATGACAGGCTCCTTCGCTTCGTGCTCTGGTGGGGTGACGGCACCGACACAACGCGATCCGCGGGGCGATGCCCATGGATTCGAGCGGGTTCGAATCGCGAGCGGTGACCGCATGCCACACTTGGCATCTGCCGGGACGAGGGGGCGGGCAGCGGTGACGGTGAGGATTCCGATGTCTGCGGATACGCTCGGGCGCTCACGGTTCGCGCTCTGCCCCGCGACGGAGGCGGTCGGCAGTATTCGGCAACGCGGTAGGCAGCGCATACCGCCGCATCTGGGGCGGCGCCGTGACCTGGCCGCGGCCCGTGTGACGGCCGGCGCGCTGGAGTTGCTGCACGGGTTGATCCCGCACGACCGTCGTTACATTCCCGACTTCCTCACCCCGCCGCCGAGCAGCTCTGTGCCGTCCATCCACCACGTCGCGGACACGGTGCGCCGAACCCCGCCGGACGAGGTCGACTACCACCTCGACATTGCCTTCCGCGGACGCGCGGTCCGCGCCGAGGTCGCCGCGACCTTCGGTAGCACCGCGGCACATGAACGGTGGCGTCGCCCCATGCCGCCCGCGGTCGCCGACGCGCTGGCGGACGGCCCCGCCGCGTTGGCCGCTCGAGCGGCCGACGCCCTCGTCGACTACTTCACGGCCGTGCTCGAGCCGGAGTGGGATACCACACGCGCTCTGCTCCAGGACGACATCAGCCACCGCGCCGAGAAGATGGCCGACCTCGGGGCCGGAGCCATGATCGACAACCTCAGTGAGGGAGTGCGCTGGCGTGACGGTGAGGTCCGTATCGCCCGCCCGTACGACGTCGTCGTCGACTGGGCCTCCGACGGATTCGTGCTGGTCCCTTCCACCGCCCAGGACGAGCAGGTCCTGTTCAGCGCCGAGCGCCCGCGGACACCCGTCATCACCTACCCCGCGCGGGGGGTGTTCCGTCTGTGGAACCCGTCGACGGAGCGGGGCGACGAGGCGATCCGCCACCTCATCGGCGACACCCGGGCGCTACTGCTCGCCAGCCTCGACGAACCCCGCTCGACATCCCAGCTGAGCCGGGACACCGCCCTGGCACCCGCCACGGTCTCCTACCACCTGAGCATCCTGCGCCGTGCCCGCCTGGTCAGAAGCCGCCGGCGGAGTCGGGTCGTGCTCTACCAACGCTGTCCCCTCGGCACCCGGCTGCTGGGCCGGTGACCGTCCATCCGGGAGCGCCCTTCGAGTGCCCGCCCGAACTCGACCCACCGAGTCTTGAGCGTTGCTCTTCCCGAGCCGTCCGATGCACAAGTGTCTGAGACACGTACCGAGGCGAGCACCGCCTGTTGTTTGCCACGATCCTCGGCTGACCAGGCGCTCAGTTGAGGATCGTGGCGGCTTCGACCTCGATCAGGCGGTCGCGGTCGTCCCGTACCGGTCATCGGGGCCGTAGCTGTTTCCTGATCGGACGTGCAGACAGACGCAAATGGGTGTGGCGATGATTTCGGCGCGGGAGGCAGGTCGTTATGGGGAAGAGAGGAAGGAGATCCGCCATGCCAATGCAGGAACCCGCAAAGCAACTCACGACGGAGCTCGACACCCGCTATAGCTCCGCGCTCAATCCCCGCCAGGATGCCGCGGACGTCACCGCTACCGAGTGGGCCGAGGCACAGCGACAACTGGAGATCGCCAAGATCTTCTGAATAGGCGTTGTCATCCCTGAAGGAGCGGGGCCGGTCAAGGGTGTTGCCCCAAGGCCCCAGACGGCGGCGAGTACAAAGCTGTTGTCCGGGACACCAACCTGGACGATCATGGCCTGCGGCTGACGCAACCTTCTTCTGCGAGGAGTCCACGGTGACGAGCACGACGACGGACGACCCGGCCGGCGACCTCGACCCCGGCCGTCTCGAGGATGCCGTTCTCGGCGTGGCCGAGGGCCAGGGATTCTCCGGCACGGTGCGCGTCACCCGGCGCGGGGAGACGGTGTTCGCCCGCGCCTTCGGGATGGCGTCGCGGCGCTGGTCGATACCCAACACGTGCGCCACCCGGTTCCGCGTGGCCTCGGTGTCGAAGATGTTCACGGCGGTGGCCGTACTGCAGCTCGTCGAACAGGGGCGGGTCCATCCGGACGACTCGCTCGCGGACCACGTGAAGGAGCACATGCCCCGGCTCGACCCGCGGGTCACCGTCCGGCACGCCCTGACCATGACGTCCGGCATCGGCGACTGGTTCGAGGAGGGCAGCGCCGA